>JBEIOW010000122.1:0-6305 GCA_040377385.1 Bacteriovoracaceae bacterium
CCGATCCTTTAGCCATACCCGGGTAGTCAATAAATGCACCACATGCGGCATTGATACCGTATAAATTCAGATTGGTGAGAAGTGGCTTTGTTTCAGAAAGTGGTCCTGCCGTCTTTTCCGGGCTAACCATGAGTCTCACCGTCCCATCTATACTGACGTTCTTTTTGTCTGACGGCGTAGCTTGAAAGCTTCCACTAAGTTTACTTTCACAAATTAAGCTCAGTTTATCTGCGGCATTTCCAGTCAGGCAAGCCGTGAGACTCAGTGCCGCAGCGAATTGGGCTAAGCGCTTAGATAGGCGCAGACTCATTTCTATTCCCTCGTATTAAATAAAATAAGAAAGTTATACAATTTTTGTATACACAAATTTGTACTCGAAATTAAGCTAAAATCACGCGGCAGTGATATGCATAAATCCGTTTTTCGAATGAATTTAGCAAAAAAATGAGCCGGTCGATTTAAGCGGATTTGCGGCCGGAGAACGGGAGCAAGGCGCCGAAGGTCGCCGCCTGCGCGAGGATGATGACGGCGCCGCTCGGAAGGTCAGCGTAGTACGAGAGGACGAGGCCGACGATCGAAGTCGATACGCCGATCGCGCACGAGAGGATCGTCATGCTTGAGAATCGGTGCGTGACCATGCGGGCGGCGGCGGCGGGGATGACGAGGAAAGCCGCCACCAGAATAATTCCGACCACCTTGACGGCGACGACCACGGTGACCGCGATCAGGATCGAAAGCAGATAGTCATCGCGATCAGTGGGGATGCCGTCGGCCAGCGCGAGATCGCGATCGAAGGTGGCGTACGCCCACGCCTTCCAGCGCACGAGGCTCAGCAGGCTCAGCCCAAACATACCAAACGCGAGCCAGAGGTCTTCCCGGGTCACCGAGAGGATCGAACCAAAGAGATAAGAGAACGCGTCGACCGAGTAGTCGCGCTTCATCGCGAGGAAAAGCACGCCGAGCGCAGCCGATACTGAAAAGAAAATTCCGATCGCCGTATCACTCGAAAGGCGCGTGCGGCGCTTGACCCAGGTGATTCCGATCGCGACGGCCACGGTGAAGGGGAGCGCCGTCCAAAGTGGATCATTGTGAAGCAAGAGTCCGAGCGCAACGCCGCCGAATGCTGCGTGGGCAAGACCATCACCCAAGAAACTCAAGCGCCTCTGAACGACGAAGACGCCATACAGCCCGCCGATGAAACCGAGCAGAACGCCCGCAATCAACGCACGCTGCATGAAGGGGAGGCTGAAAAACTCGAATGTCGTCATTCGGTGTGATGCTCCCCGTCCGGATGGGTGTCGTGATCATGTCCGATATGCCCAAAGGCCTCGCCCAACATGGATTGGGAAAGCACGCTCGTCGGAGTTCCGAATGCGATCTGCTTGCGGTTCAGCAGCAAGACTTCGCTCGCGTGGTGGGACGCAACTTCGAGATCGTGCGTAACCATGACGAGTGTCGTCCCGAGCTCTTTCTGGACGTCGTGAAGGAGCGCATAAAAATCAGCTTGGCCGACGTAGTCCACGCCGGTTGCAGGCTCATCGAGCAGAATCAGGCTCGGCTTCCGAATCAGAGCGCGTGCCAGGTAAACCCGCTGCAGCTGTCCGCCGGAAAGCTCGCCAACAGGACGCTCCGCGATTGCGCCCACGTCCACCCGCTCGAGCGCCGCCATGCAAAGCGCACGGTCTTCCACCGTCAAGCGCCACGCCCACGAACGGTGCAAACCTGTGGCGACGACTTCGATCGCGAGCGCCGGATAGTGTCGATCGAAGGTTTTGAACTGAGGAACGTAACCGATCCGCTCAGCTGGACCGTGACCGGCGGGCTTACCGAGCACGTCGATTTTTCCCTGCGTGAGGGGAACTAACCCCAGGATGGCGCGCACGAGCGAGCTCTTGCCTGAGCCATTCGGACCCACGACCGCGAGGAAAGACCCCGATTCCAGCTGGAACGTCACCTCCGACACCGCCACGAGCGCGCCGTAACGAATTTCCACTCCCCGGGCTTGCAACAATGTCGGTTCGCTCATTTCAAAGCCCCCGCGAGCGCTTGGAGGTTCGAGCGAAAAAACGTCGCGTAATCTTGGCTCGTGCTCAAGCCGTACGGCTCCAGCTCGGCTACCGGAATGCCGGTCGATTCGCCGATCACTTCTGCGGGACGCTTGGAGAACTGAGGCTCAGAGAAAACCGCCTTCACCTTCAAGCGGCGCACTTCCTCCACCAAACGCTTGAGTTCACGCGGCGAAGGTTCTTTGCCCGGAGAAAGCTCGATCACGCCGGCCAGTCGAAGATCATAACGCTTGAGCATGTAGAGAAAAGATGGATGGAAAAGAAGGACCGCGCTTCCCTTAACGCCTGCCAAAACCGAACGCGCTTCCCGATCGAGCGCATCGAGCTCGGACGCAAACCTCACGGAGCCCAGGAGCAGCTGCGCGCAAGAATCGGGATCCACACCGCACAGCGCTTCCGTCAAATTCGGAAGAATCGCCTTCACGGCGAGCGGATCCGTCCAGAAGTGCGGGTCCAAAGTGGGAGTCAGTGAGTGATGGGGATCGTGAAACTCCTGCCGAGCTTCGCGGGGGAGAAAGGGCAAAACCTCGATCCGGCGAGCGTGTTCAATCTTGGACGCCCAGCCGTCCAAGGACGGAGCGACGAAGAGAAAAGCGATGCCACTCAACGCGCGTTTCAGATCGGATGGGCGCGGCTCGTACGTATGAGGTGACGCTCCCGAAGGCAGTACTTCAACAACCGACCAACGATCACCGGCGATCGCTTCGACGATCATGCGCAGGGGCCGCACGCTGACAAAGATCTCCGCTTTGATTTCCTGTTTAGCCACGGGCTGCGAAGCCGATTCCTGCTTTGCCGTGCAAGCGGCAAACAAGGAAACTGCAGCGGCCGCCACACAAAAACGGCCAACCCAAGCTGGGGGGAAAATGCGGAAAAAGATCATAGACGCAACGCACCCTAACATTCCCAACTCCAAATTTCGCGCAGATGCTGGCGGAACCTTTCGGGATTTCCTCTCCCTTGCTTAAGTGTTTGAAATTGTAGATATCTTCCCTATGAACGTCGCCGCGCAATGGGCCCAAACCCTGACTCATTTGGCTCCTGCACCCGTCACCCGCTTCGGAATCGAGACCTACTCTCGATTGCGGAGCTTCGGCTTTACCGCCGAGTTTCTCGCCCTCCAGGCACTCGCCGGGGCGGCCGGGCTGGCCAAGCCCAATTCGTCCGCTCGCCAGTTTCTAGATTGGAAGCTCCTCCAAGAGATCCGTCTCGATATGGAATCTCTCCTCTCCGAAGATGCCCGCCGAATTGCCGAGGGCGTCTACCCCGTTAACGTCCTCTCACCCGAAGCGCCCTGGAAGCACGCCACGCGGTTTCGGAAAATTCTCTTCGATGGACTTAAAGTCGCTCTTCGTAAACGGCGGGGTCGAACGACCGAGTTCAGTGAAAGGGCCCGCGAGAACCTCGAAGAACTTCCCCGCTACTACCGGCGCAATTTTCATTTCCAAACCGACGGCTACCTCTCGACGGCGTCCGCAGAACTCTATGACCACCAGGTCGAGATCCTGTTCCGCGGTGGCGCTGGGGCGATGCGAAGATTGCTCATCGAACCTCTGAAGCAGCGCTTAGGGACGCCCGACGGCAAAGGGCTGCGCTTTCTAGAGATCGCCTGCGGGACTGGCGCCGCGACGCAAATGATGAGCATGGCTTTTCCGAAAGCAAAAATTATCGCTACTGACCTGAGTGAGCCTTACTTGCAGGTCGCGCGTAAGAAAGTGGGCGACACGCAACGCGTTCACTTTCTGCAAGCGGAAGGCGAGAAGCTTCCGTTCAAAGACGGCGAGTTCGATGTCGTTTACTCCGTCTTTTTGTTCCACGAACTTCCGCTCGAGACGCGCCGTCAGGTGATCGCGGAGCAACTTCGCGTCCTCAAACCGGGAGGCTGGGCCGGAGCGATCGATTCCGCGCAGCCCCACGACGTTCCTGCGTACTCTCCGCTGCTGGAAAATTTTCCCGAGGAATACCACGAGCCGTTCTACAGAAACTATCTTGAGCACCCGCTCGAAGGTCTTTTCGCCGAAGGAGCCGGATCCAGCGAAGCCGAGCGCGGCCGCGGGTTCTTCTCAAAATGGCTCTTACAGCGCAAAGGTTAGACCTGCGACTGAACGGGCATACTGGCGACGTGCACCGTCTGCGTGGGAAACGCGAAATCGATCTTACGTGACGCGAACTCCTCGGCAATTCGAAGGTTCACTGCCTGAAGAATGTCCATGTGCAGCTTGAAGTCCGCCGTCAGCGCCCAGTAGACCACCTCAAAATCGATGGAACTCGCGCCGAACTGCTTGAGGTGCGCACGCTCAAAACGAGTTTGGGGTTGCTCGCGAATCGCAGCCTCAAAAATCGCCGGAATCTCGCGCAAGGTTGTGATCGGTGTTTCGAACGTTACTCCGACGGTGAACGCCACGCGACGTTCGATCATGCGTTTGAAATTGCGAATCCGACTCTGGAGCAAATCCGCGTTGCTGAAGATGAGTTGTTCGCCGGTGAGACTGCGAAGACGCGTTGTCTTAACGCCGACGCTTTCGACGGTGCCGGTGAATTCGCCGATCGCAAGCGAATCACCCACGACAAACGGTTTATCGAGGATGATCGCCACCGAAGCCAGCAGATCGCCCAGAACGCTTTGTACGGCCAACGCAACCGCGATCCCTCCGACCCCCAGACCGGCGACGAGCGCCGTGACATTGACCCCGAGGTTGTCCAGGAGGACGAGGAGAACCGCAGCCCAAAGAAGAGTTTGAGCGACAAACGCCAAGGCCCGCACGGCGGTCGCACGCCCCGGGTCAAAGGAGGCGGCTCCATTGGACCCACGTTCAAACCAGAGCTTGATCGCGAGACTTCCCCACATTCCGACTTGGAACAAAGAAACGAAGACCACGACCTGCTGCACACGCAATTCCGCTTTCGGCGGGAGCCCGAGTACTTGAACGCCGGCATACAGCGCGAAAACGATGAGCGTCAGCTTGGGAATCTTCCGCAGCATTTCGGGCAAAATGCGAGCAAACGATGATTCTGACTGCTCGATGTAGGGCCGAAGCTTCTTTTCAATCAACCACTTGAGGACAAAAAGCAGCGTCGCCACGATCGCCGTGACGGCGATCGCCAAAAGCGCGCGTTGAACATCCGGGCGTTCCAACTGGGAAAGAAGCGATTCCATATTTGCGATGGCCTATTTACCACGAGCTTGGCTACAAAGGAGCGATGGAATCGATGATTCTCCTCGGTTTGCAGACTCTCTTGATCGTCGGGTTGTTCGTTCTCATGCTGTCTCAGCGTAAGAAACTGGATGCCCTGAGTTCCGGCCAAGGCTGGGACGGAGTAACTCGTTCGCTGCAAGAGGAGATCTCGCGCTCTCGGAAAGAGGCACGCGATGACTTCTCCGCGCTGCGCTCTGAGCTGAGTCAGACTCTGATTCAGCAAAATCGCAACCTGCGTGAAGAGCTGGTTCAAAGCCAGGACCGCGTTCGTGAAACGGTCGAGAAACGTCTGGAGTCTCTGCAGAAGGACAACTCCGAGAAACTCGAACAGATGCGCCGCACCGTCGACGAGAAACTCGAGACCACGCTCCAAAAGAGACTCGGGGAATCATTCAAGCTCGTCAGCGAGCGGCTAGAGCAAGTTCACAAAGGCCTGGGCGAGATGCAGTCGCTCGCTACGGGCGTGGGTGACTTGAAGCGCGTTCTGACTAACGTGAAGACTCGCGGGACGTGGGGAGAGATCCAGCTCGGGGCGATTCTCGAACAGATGCTGACGCAGGATCAGTTCGTGAAGAACTACTCACCGAAGAAGGGCGGAGAAGTCGTCGAATTCGCAATCCGCTTGCCGGGGCCTTCGGACGATCCTGAAGAATCCGTCTATCTGCCGATCGACTCCAAATATCCGATCGAGGATTATCAGCGCCTCATCGCCGCTCAGGAGCGCGCGGATATCGAAGGCGCGATCCTCGCGGGCGACCAGCTCGAAGCCGCCGTGAAGAAATCAGCGCGCGACATCCGCGAAAAGTACGTCCAGCCTCCCGCCACGACTGATTTTGCGATTCTGTTTCTTCCGACCGAAGGCCTTTACGCTGAGGTCCTTCGTCGCCCGGGACTCGCCGAGGTGCTCAATCGCGATTTCCGAGTTTCGATCACTGGTCCGACAACCCTGGCCGCCACGCTCAACAGTTTGCAGATGGGATTCCGCACGCTCGCGATCCAAAAGCGTTCAGGCGAAGTGTGGAAGGTCCTCGGAGCCGTGAAG
>JBEIOW010000589.1:0-1559 GCA_040377385.1 Bacteriovoracaceae bacterium
ATGGATATGAGGTATCGAAGGGTCGGAACCGTTCACCGAGTGAGAACAGCTTTCTAACGAATGTAGGCCAATGACGAAATCTCCACCGCTCCATACCTTCTTTGATCAAGCCGCATCCGTCTCCTACGACGAGCGCAACCAGAAGCTCTCGCCGATCTCCGAAGGGCTTCACTTTTTGATTCGATTGATTCTGAGGGATCTTTCGGAACGTTCGCGCGTCCTCTGTGTGGGCGTCGGAACCGGCGCAGAAATCCTCTCTTTGGCTCTGGCCTACCCGAAGTGGACGTTCGTCGGAATTGATCCTTCGCAACCGATGCTCGATGTTTGCCGCGAGCGATTGATCAAAGCCGGCGTCATGGATCGCTGCGAACTGACCGCGGGGTTTGTTCAGGATCTGCCCGCAGGCCCAGAGTACGATGCTGTGCTGAGCGTGCTCGTGGCGCATTTCATCGAGCGCGACGAACGTGCGGATTTTTTCCGTCACCTCAGCTCTCGTCTCCGCACGGGAGGAATCCTGGTGAACGCGGAGATCAGCTACGACCTTCAGTCGCCGCTTGCGGACGCCATGATCGAGGAATGGAAGAAGATCCAGGAGCTGATGGGCGCTACGCCCGATTCGCTCGCCGCGATGCCGAAGGTCCTGCGTGAGATGCTGCAGGTGCTTGCGCCAGTGGAAACCGAGCGACTGATTCGCGAGAGCGGGATCGCAAAGCCGATCTCGTTCTTTCAGTCGCTGATGATTCAGGGGTGGTTTGGGAAGAAGTAGGAAGAGAAGTCGTCGTGAAGGGGATCTCACTTGAGTCGACCATTGGTCGACTCGGCCATGGGCGAGCGCTCACTCAGCGGGGACGGCTGGATTTCACTCGGCTCATCCTGAGCCTCGCCCCTTCGGGGCACGAGTCACGCGTTGCGCGCCTCGTGTGCAAAAAGGCCGTCGTGGCCTTTTTGTGAACCAGCGTTGAATCGCGGTTCCATCTCAGCCCGCCCATTCTAAAAATAAAAAAGCCGCTCCTCTTGGCGAGAGCGGCTTTTTTATTTTTAAAATGGTCGGGACGGCTGGATTCGAACCAGCGACCCTCTGCTCCCAACGCAGATGCGCTAGCCAGGCTGCGCTACGTCCCGACCTTACGGACGCGTGGAAGACTTGGGTTTAACGGATTCGGTCGCAGGATGCGAACGAAATCCTACGACTTTTTTTTGGTCTTGATCAGGTCAGGCTTTTGATCAGGGCCGGGAATTCTTTCATGGCGGCTTGGGCGGGGCCGGAGAGGGTCCGTCCCTCGAGCCAGGCAAGCGAAATCCCGTTCTTGAGCGGCGTGCCACCGCCTTTGAACCGGTGGAACTTGAGGCCTTCGCGCTCGAGCTTGTCGACGACGTGAGAGGGGATGACCCCGACGCCGAGGTTGTTGGCGACGAGTCGGCCGACGCCCTTGGTATCGGCGACAAAGGCCCGCACCGTGAGTTCGAGGCCGCGGTGGTTTAGGTGATGGCCGAACCAGTTCCGCAGGATGGGCTCGCCTTCCTGGTATTCGATGTAATCCAGGGATTCGTAATAGGCC
>JBEIOW010000205.1:0-4832 GCA_040377385.1 Bacteriovoracaceae bacterium
ATTCGTTCAGAACCCCGGATCGCAAGATCAAATTCGTCCATCAGGTCGGGACGTAGCGCAGCCTGGCTAGCGCACTTCCTTGGGGTGGAAGGGGTCGCTGGTTCGAATCCAGTCGTCCCGACCATTTTAGAAAAGCGAAAGGTCGTCTTCACCTTGGAGACGGCCTTTCGCTTTTCTAAAATGGGCGAGTTGGAATGGAACCGCGATTCAACGCTGGTTCACAAAAGTCGCAGGAAGCGACTTTTGCACACGTGGCCCGCGCAGCGGGACTCGTGCCCCGAAGGGGTGAGGCCCAGGATGGGCCGAATGAAATCCAGTCGTCCCGACCATAAAAAAGCCCTGTTTGATAACAGGGCTTTTTTATTTCTATTTCTGGAAATGGCGCGAGCCATTTCGTGAGTTTGCTTCCTCGCATGCTTCTTCGATTCTTGGAGGCTGGCGAGGCGTCGCTCCACGCATGGTGCGCGGGCGGCGTCTCTATTAATTTGCTAAGCCAACAGACAGGCGCTGTAGGCAGAGTTACGTCGCAGTCTATTCGGCGTGCCAACTTATCTCTAACTTGTTCCCGTCGGGATCTTTAACAAAGAAAGAAGCGAACGAGCCGCCCTGGGCACGTAAGTCTCTCACGATATTTGCTCCGCCCATTTTCATCTCATCGTAGAGCGCGAGTACCTCGGCCTCTCTGTCTAAGCAGAAACCCAGGTGGTACCAGTCTGGAAGATCCGGGAGGGAGTCAACCGGATCCACTGCGATCAAAAATCCTTTGGTATTTGTGAGAAACGCGCCTTCGCCATGATCAGATTTTTTCTCGAAACCAAAATAGCGTCGATAAAAATCCTGAAACGCGACCAGGTTCATCGTTCCTAGGTGGACGTGATTTAAAGTCATAAAGGTCTCCGTGGCGTGCTTAGATGGATTTATCAAGACGCAGAGCCAAATTCGACCTCCGAGTTCGCGGCCAGACTTGAATTGAAAGAGGATGAAGGCTTTTTCGCCACCCTGGACAACCAGTAAAGCCGCGCCTTCAATCGCAGCAAATTCAGGACAAATGAAAGTGAGTTTATCTCGCTTCGCGGGATCAAGTTGCTCGGCGCCTGTTGGCGAAATCTAACAAAAAGACCCCTAAAGCTGAGTGCATTAGGGGTCTCATTGACAATAGATGGTCTATATCAGCGGCAAACGCCGTTGGAGCGAAGCAGATTATAAGAGAACTCGAGATCCGAGCGAGAGTCGTCGCGTTGCAGAACGGTGCGTTCGCTGCCGATGACGAGAGCCAAGTTGCCTGGGACGCCGATGATGCGGCATTCGCGCCGTGGAGCGGTTCCGCACATCCGATTGTCCTTCAAGAAATTCAGCTTCTTGATGGTGTCCTGAAGGGAGTCATCCGCCACCAGCGGTTGTCCATCGAACAGAACCGCGTACCCACGACCTTGGCCGCGGACACTGTAAGGGCCGAGATCACAGGTAGAGTGCAAGGGCGCAACGCATTCACCGGTCTGAACGAGTTGCCGGTATTTGGCCACCGTGTTCGTAAGCGATGCGTTCTGATACTGGATTCGGCCGCGACCGCTGGTCACGATCTGAAACATCGTGCCGTTGTTCAGATCCGAGATTTGCGAGGTCAGGAAACATAGCTGTCGTGTTTCTGGGTACCATCCGAAATCATCGCCACTATCGGCGCAGGTGACGCGCTGGTTTCCGATCCACGTGCTTTCACCTGGCGACAAAAACGTATCCGCATGTGCGGATGTGCCCAACACAGAAAGAAGAATCACTAGTCTCGAGAGAGTAGCCGCTTTCATAAGGTCTCCTTGAATAACAAAGTAGGGACTAATAAAGGGCGATTCGCTTCGCCCTTCGACAGGCGAGCGGTTTACATCGCTCGACAACATGCGTCAATGCGTCGAGGTGCCTTGTAAACAGAGAAACTTCTCTGCAAGCAGCGAGGAGAAGGGAGCAAGGGATGAGCCCTAATTCAGAAAAGTTTCTTCAGCCAGAACATAGGGCTGCACGATCGTCACACGGAAGGTCCGACCCGGATTGTCGTTCCACGCCTTCACCTGCTCGGGTGTCGGCTTTCGGAGCGCGCCGGTTTGAATCCAAGCCTGAACGCGTGCCTGATCGTTTTCCGCGATGGCTTGCGCGGCTTCTTCGAGCGAAGGCGGCGCATAGACGAGAACAATCGCGTCACGTTCCAAGTGAGGAACGAGCCAGCTCCATTCGGCGTCATGGAAGAGTTCCGGGGCGTCGGTGGTCATTCCGTAGCTCAATAGCATAGCTTCGCGCGCGGTTGTAGATTCGCACAGCCCGGAACCGCTTGCGCTTCAGCCTTCCAGGAGTATCCTGGCTCCGCAGCCCTATTCTCGATCCTTGGAGGGATCTCATGACTTCAACACACGCACGTTCTGCATTGCTTGTTTTTGCGCTCACGTTCGCGGGTGCTTTTGCTAGCTCCTTCGCTCAAGCGGAGAGTCGCGAGCTCCCCAACTTGGGTGCGATGAATAAATACTCGAACGTCGGCTACTCCGCGTGTTGGGGCTATACCGCGCCCGACGGTCGAGAATATGCCCTGCTCGGCGTGCGGAGCGGACTCTCCATCGTTGACATCACTGCGGCTCCGGATCTCAAGGAAGTGGCGTTCGTACCCAACCTGACGTCAAACTGGAAAGAGCTCAAGACCTACAAGCACTATGCCTACGTCGTGAAAGACGGCGTCAACGCGGGCATCCAGATCATTGATCTTTCGAAGCTCCCGACCTCCGCCGCTCTAGTGAATACGGTCATGGACTACCCACAGAACCATGCGATCTGGATCGACGAGGCTCGTGGCTGGCTCTTCGCGGTGGGCGGGTCGAACATGAGCGTGACGGTCTACTCGTTGGCGGACCCTGTTCGCCCGAAGGAAATCACGCAGTTCAACGGTTCGGTTTATGTTCACGATATGTTCGTAAAGGGAAACCGCGCCTACCTTGCTGAGATCTTTTCGAAGAGTTTCTCGATCTATGACATCAGCGACATTCTGAAGCCTAAGCTCATCAAACGCGTTCGGGACGCGCAGGCGCCTTCCATCTCGTTTCACAACGCTTGGACGACCGAAGATGATCGCTATCTTTTGACCACCGAAGAGACGAGCGGCCGTGCGGTCCGTGTATGGGATCTTGCCGACGAGTCCAATCCTGTCGTGGTGGGAAGCTACATGGGGCCCGGTCGCCTGCCCCACAACGTTCACGTCAAAGGAAAATACGCGCACATCGCTCACTACGGCGGTGGTTACCGCGTCGTTGATCTTACGGATCCTAAAAATCCCGTGGAAGTCGCCCACTTCAATAATAAGACCGGGAACCCCGGAGGCTTCGTCGGTGTATGGGAAGTCTATCCGTACTTCCCTTCCGGCAAAGTCGTCATGTCCAGTATCGAAGATGGGCTCTTTGTAACGAAGTTCGAATAAAGGCAGGCGATCGAGTGTTACCCGTCGTGCGTTCTACGTTACTCCTCTTCGGATCCATCGCGGCTTTGGCGAGTTCGGCCTTTGCGATGGATCTCGAAACTCGTTTTTTTGTGGATGGTAAAGCAGGCGGAACAATGGAGGCTGGCAAGCCTTCGCGATGGCAGTTCGAGTTTACGGATCCGATGTCCGGTCATCCCCCACACCACTTTCACGTCATGCATGCTAAACCCATGCACCTGATCGTGATCAGTCAGGATCTTTCGAGCTTTGTTCATATCCATCCGGACTATCTCGAGCATGCGCATCGCCCTTTCGAGATTCGCGTCAATCAGACTCATTCGGATCCGGACAATTTTGATGTCGTGCGGGCTGTTCCGATGGCGGGAAACTACTTTCTCTTCGCTGAAGTAATGCCCATGAACTACGGGATGTTGCTTTTTCCCTATGATTTATTGGTGAAAGGGCCGGCGAGAGAAGCGATCCCTCTGAACATCGACTCTCTTCAGGCGGATGGCACCATTATCAAGCATTTTGATCGTCAAAACGCTGCGGTCCCGGAAGCCTTGGCGAACTACCGTGCTCGAGTGCGTATCGAAGCGTTTGAACACTGCGGAACGGTTCTCCCTAAGCTCTACCTCGATCTGGAAAGTCGAGAAGGGGCGGCGGAGACCTTTAGCCCAGTGATGAATCTGGACCCCTGGCTCGAAAGTTATGGCCACGCCATCGTCCTGGGCTCGAAGGGTACGACGGCGGCATCCAAAATCGTACAGCATCTCCACGCCGTTTGGCCGATCCCCTCCGGCGACCCCGACGATGAACGAGGCCCGAGCATCGAGCTCATGGCTCATTCCCATGGTCAGTCCACGCCGACGGATATCTACCGAGCATGGATCCAGTTTGCTCACGGTGGGCGAGTCATGACCTGGGACTTTACCTTCGCTTGGGATCTCGAGCGTGAACAAGAGCGTATTCGTCAGGAGGGTGGCGGACTGTTCCCGAAGTGTCGACCCGCCTCGGCTCGATAATGTCGACCCCATTGCAAATTCGCACTGCGAAGAAGACGGATGCGCAGCTGATTCGCGATTTTATCGCAGAGCTAGCGGAATTCGAAAAGCTGTCTGGCGAAGTCAAAGTCACCGCCGAGGATCTCGAGCGAACGCTTTTCGGTGACCGGGCTTACGCAGAAGTTCGAATTGCCGAATGGCGAGGGAGGCCGGCGGGTTTCGCGCTCTTCTTCCACAACTATTCGACGTTTCTCGGTCAGCCGGGTCTGTACCTTGAGGATCTTTTCGTTCGACCTGAGTTCCGTTCCAAAGGAATTGGACGCGAACTTCTCGCGGATCTCGCTAGAATCGCACGATCGCGCAGCTGTGGCCGTATGGAG
>JBEIOW010000215.1:0-4703 GCA_040377385.1 Bacteriovoracaceae bacterium
CGACCTACGCTTTACGAAAGCGTTGCTCTGCCACTGAGCTACATCGGCACCGAACGAGCGAAATCAGTACGTACCAGAACCCAGAGCCGCCTTCCAAGGCATTTTCGGTCAGGAATCCCGGGAAGTTAGGGCTATAGTCGCCACAATGCAGCGGAAAGCTCAGATCTGGATCTTTTGCGTCACCGGCCGACGAGTTCAGGTCCTTCTCTTAAAGCGCCTGGCTCGCTTGGGCGGACATTGGCAGCCTGTAACGGGGGGCGTGGAGCCGCGTGAGCGGCTTTCTCAAGGGGCTCGTCGCGAAACCTTTGAGGAGACGGGCTTTCAGTTCGCCGGACGAAACCGCCTTCGAGAAGCGGGATTGAGGTTTCGCTTCGAGGGCCAGTGGGGACGCGCCGAGGAAACGGTCTATTGGGGTCGGCTCGCCCCCATCGACGGTCTAGTCCTTCCGGCTCCGCGGCTTGATCCCACCGAGCATCGCGGATTCGAATGGGTCACGGTGCCCGAGGCGCTTTCGCGCATCACTTTTCCCGCCCAGCGACGAGGCCTGCGTCTCTCTGCACGCGCTATCCGCGCCCTTGTCTAGGCTCTGGCCCTGTGTTGAACTGCGTTTTCTAAAAAACTGATTCAAGGAGAATTCCCATGGCAGCTGTCGAGATTCAGGAAAAAGATTTGGGTTTGGGCAAGGGCCTCTTCGCCCAGTTCGAGACCAATAAAGGAAACTGGATCGTCCAGCTTGAGGAAGAGAAGACGCCCGAGACGGTGAAGAACTTCGTCGGCCTCGCAACGGGTCAAAAAGAGTATCAGGATCCGAAGACCAATCAGAAGTCCAACGAACCGTTCTACAACGGCACCATCTTCCACCGAGTGATCAAGAATTTCATGATCCAAGGCGGAGATCGCTTGGGCCAAGGCACCGGCGGACCGGGTTACCGCTTCAAAGACGAATTTCACCCGACCCTGAAGCACACGGGGCCAGGGCTTCTTTCCATGGCGAACGCGGGTCCCGGCACGAACGGTTCACAGTTCTTCATCACGCTCGTTCCCTGCGGCTGGCTTGATGGCAAGCACTCGATCTTCGGTAAGGTCGTGAAGGGCATGGAAACGATCGAAGCAATTGGTGCCGTGGCGACCGGTGCACAGGATCGCCCGCGCGAAGAAGTGAAGATCTCCACGGTGACTATTATCCGTTCGCCTTGACAGGTGCCCCAACCGGGAACATTCTGATCCCCTGAGCAGTACCTTATTTGTTGTTAACGTGAGCCAAGGAGCTGTCGAATGAACAAAGCAGAATTGATCGAAATCGTCGCGAAGTCCGCCAATGTCACCAAAGTGGACGCGGAGTCCGTCTTGAATTCGATGCTCGATTCCATCAAGAAGAGCGTGAAAAAAGGCGAAGACGTGACCCTGATCGGTTTCGGAACCTTCACCAAGTCCAAGCGCAAAGCGCGCATGGGCCGCAATCCACAAACCGGAAAAGAGATCAAAATTCCGGCCATGAACGTGCCGAAATTCCGTCCGGGCGCTGAATTCAAAGCGACCGTTCGCTAAGGTTCGTTTTTTTCGTGATTGAACGAAGCCCGGTCGCCTTGCGGTGACCGGGCTTTTTTTACGACGTCTGACTTTACGAGGGCTGACCTGCCATGTTGGAACTCAGAGGCATCGCCAAGGACTTCGAGGGATTCCCCGCGGTGCGGGAGCTCGACCTGCAGCTTCAGGAGGGGGAGTTTTTCACCCTGCTCGGACCTAGCGGTTGTGGAAAGACGACGCTGCTTCGATTGATCGGCGGATTTGAGCTTCCCTCACGCGGCGAAATCTGGAGCCGAGGACGCCGAATCGATACCCTTAAGCCGCATCAGCGCGCAATCAATACGGTGTTTCAGCGCTACGCGCTTTTCCCTCACATGACGGTTCGCCAGAACATCGAATTCGGATTGCGCTCAGCCCGCCTCTCCGAGCAGGAAATTCGGAGTCGCGCTCGAGAAGCGCTGGCACTCGTTCAACTCCAGGGGTTTGAGGATCGCGCGGTACCCACGCTTTCCGGTGGCCAGAGTCAGCGGGTCGCCCTAGCGCGTGCGCTCGTGAATCGGCCACAGGTCCTGCTGCTCGACGAGCCGCTTTCGGCGCTCGATCGCAAGCTCCGAGATGAGCTGCAGGTGGAGTTGCTCGCGATCCAACGAAAGCTCGGGCTGACTTTCCTGCTCGTGACCCATGATCAAGAAGAGGCGCTGACTCTTTCGGACCGGATCGGCGTGATGAAGGATGGGGCCTTGATGCAAGTGGGGCGTCCCGAGGATGTTTACGCCCGGCCTGCGACGCGCGATGTGGCGGAGTTTCTGGGGACGGTAAATCGCGTTCCGACCGATTGGTTTCCTCCGGATCGTTTGCCGGCCAACTGCTCGGAATTTTGCGTGCGGCCTGAAAAACTGCGATTGAACCCAACCGGACACTCGACCGAACTCGCGTTCAAAGCCGAGGTCGCGGAGGTGCTGTACGGGGGGCCGGCAACGAAGCTTTGGATCCAGGCCCGTCATGCGACGAGGGATGGGACGGCTCGCTGGTGGTTGCCCACCGAACGCTCCGATTGGGAGCTGGGCCAAGCGCTACGGGTTCATCTCTTGCCGGGAGAAGGGATTGCTCTGGACTCCGAAGGACGTCGGATTCCGTGATGCGCATTCCTGAATCGGCGCGATATTCCGCTTTCTGGATCACTCCCGCGCTGATTTGGAGCGGAGTTTTCATCGGCATTCCGCTCCTTCTGCTCACTGTCACCGCGTTCGCCCAGCGCGGCGTCTACGGAGGAGTGATTTGGGAGTGGAGCTTCCAGAATTTCGAGCGCCTTTTCGATCCACTCTATTTTGGCGTGATCCTGCAAAGCTTACGGTTGGCCGCTCTTTCCACTTTGGCCTGCTTTATGCTCGGCTATCCACTCGCGTATTGGATGGTGACGGCTGGCAAGCGGATACGACCTTGGCTCCTTCTCGCGGTGCTCCTGCCGTTTTGGTCCAATTTCATCGTGCGGGTCTACTCGATGAAGCATTTGCTCGCCTTGCTGCCCGAGGAGTGGGGATTGCTCCCGAGTGAGTTTGCGGTCTTGCTAGGCATGGTGACGTGTTACCTGCCGATCTTTGTGCTTCCGTTGTACGCGGCGCTGGAGCGGATGGATTTCTCTCTCCTTGAAGCAGCGCGCGACCTCGGGGCGCGCGGTCAGCGGGTATTCTTTGGGGTGCTACTGCCGCAGACAGCACCCGGTGCTTTGACGGGATCGATCTTCGTATTCACGGCCGCGCTAGGGGAGTTCGTGATTCCGAATCTGCTGGGCGGCGCGCGATCCGCATTGATCGGGGGAGTGATCGGAGATCAGTTCCTCAAGGCGCGGGATTGGCCATTCGGATCGAGTCTTTCGCTCCTCTTGCTCGGGGTTTCGCTCTTCAGTCTGGTCCTCTTCATTCGCCACGGCGAAGGAAGTGCCCGACCCGCCGGCGCAAGTTCTACGCATCGGCCCGCGGCACGTCGTTTGGTGAAGACGTTGTCGTCGGTCGCATTATGCCTGCTTTATCTACCCATGGTGATCCTGGTCATCGGGTCGATTCGTACTCCTCAAGGATGGGGTTGGGATTGGTACGCGCTCGCGCTCTCCAATCCAGCGATTCTGGAGGCCTTGGGGCGCAGCCTGCGTATCGCCGCAGGCGCGTCATTGGTCTCGGCGGTATTGGGCACGCTCGCCGCTCTTGCGCTCGCACGAGCGAGACTGCCAGGACGCCTATTTTTCCAGGCGCTTGCGACCGCGCCGATCGTCCTGCCGGAGCTGGTTCTGGGAATCGGCGCTCTGGCGGCGTTTTCCCGCATGGGGATTGAGCTCGGCCCACTCGCGACATTGTGCGTGCATGTGTCACTGAGCATGGTCTACGTCATCCTGACCGTCCGTTCGCGTCTGCTCACCCTTCACCCTGATTTAGATGAGGCCGCCGCTGATCTGGGAGCTGGGCATGCAAGAGCTTTTTCTCGCGTCCTGTTCCCGCTGATTCTCCCAGCGGTCATCGCGGGCGCGGCACTTTCCTTCAGTGTTTCTTTCGATGATTTCCTCGTCAGCTTCTTTACGCTGGGGTCGACCGCCGATACGCTTCCCGTAAAGGTCTATTCGATGGTTCGATACGGAGTGAGCCCGGAGGTCAACGCGATTTCGACGCTACTGATGGGGATTACGCTCGCGGGAGCGCTGATTTTCTTTCGACTCCAACGATTCGCGCGGGATGCTCAACGCTTTAGCAGGATCGAAAGACGTTGAAGAAGCTCGGGATCAAAGAGCGGGAGCTGGCTCTTCCCTTTTTTCGCTGAGAGCATGCTCAGCGTCGTCTTAAAGTCTAATGCTTGCGTGGCGTGGCTCATCTTCGTGACGAGTTCGTCCGCCAAGCGGATGATCTGGCCCAGCTTGAAAACGCTGTTGGCGCTTTTTCCGAGCGGTCCGCTCCCGTCGAAATACTCGTGATGGTGATCAATCGCGCGTGCGGCATCGACGGAAAGAGCAATGCCAGCACTCGCGACTACTTCGATCGTCTTGCGGGAATGAGTTTCGTAGAGACTCCTCTCCGTGGCTAGAACTTCTTCTTCGCGTCCTTGAATGTGCTTAAGCGCGAGCGGCCTGGGCATCCTGCTAAGCCCGGCGTCGTGAAGAATAGCGGCCGTCACCAGGTCGTCATACTCCG
>JBEIOW010000382.1:0-2994 GCA_040377385.1 Bacteriovoracaceae bacterium
CCTTTCTCATGACCGAAGAACTCGCTCTCGATCAGAGTCTCGGGAACGGCTGAGCAGTTGATCGTGACGAAACGGTTGTCCTTGCGTGGGCTGTTGGCATGAAGCGCGAGCGCCACGAGCTCTTTACCCGTACCGCTCTCGCCGCGGATGAGGACGGCGGTGTCGACGCGGGAAAGCTTGTCGATCACGCTGAAGACCTTCTTCATCTCATTGGACTGCCCGATAAAGTCGGTGCCGTTTGGCAGCTTGAAGACGGGCGCCGAGAGCGTGAGGTTCTTCACCATGCTGTGGGCTTTGAGCGCGCGATCCACCAGGTAGACCAGATTGTCGGCCTTGATCGGCTTCTCGAGGTAGTTATAGGCGCCTTCGCGGGTCGCTTCGACGGCGTCCCGGATGTTCGAGAAAGCCGTGAGAATGAGCACGATGATCGACGGATCGTGCGCCTTGATTTCCTTCAGTGCCTCGATGCCGCTCATGCGAGGCATGTTGACGTCGAGGAGGACGAGATCGTACTTGCCCGCACGCACGCGGTTGACGCCTTCTTCGCCGTCGCAGGCCTGGTCCACTTGGTAGTGGGCTTCCGATAAGGCGGAGGCGACGGACAGTCTCAGGTTGGCATCATCATCGACTACGAGTACTCGGAACATAGCGGACTCCTCTTCTTACGAACTCAACTTTTCGCCGGATTCCGCGGATTTTTCCACGGTAATCTCTTGCGCGGCCCGTTTCAGGCCTAAACTCATTTCCTTCTCCTCGATCGGGAGTCGGATACGGAAGGTGCTGCCCTTGCCAACTTCACTTTCCACGACGACCGAGCCACCGTGGGCTTCGACAAAATATTTAGTGAGGTAGAGACCGAGGCCCGTGCCGGCGATCTTGGTCGTGGTGTCGTTCTTAGCGCGATAGAACCGAGTGAAAAGCTGATCCAGCTCCTCTTCGGTCATGCCGATCCCTTGGTCAGTGATGGCGACCTCGACGCAGCCATCGATCTCGCGAGATTCGATCGAGACCTCGGAGCCCGGCTCCGAGTACTTAAGCGCGTTGTCGATGAGGTTGTTGATCACCTTTGAGATCAGGCTCGGATCGAATTTGATCGGGAAAAGTGGCTCGAGATTGGAGCGAAGCGAGATGCCTTTGGCCTTGGCTTGCGGCTTGAGTCCGTCGATCGATCGTTCGATGAGCTGATTGATGTCTTTGGATTGCTTTTGAATGGTAAGGCGCCGCGACTCGATTTTGCTCAACTCCAGAATGCTGGAGATGAAGTGGTTGAGCTCGTCGGTCGAGTCAATAATCGTCCGCACGGTTTCCTTGTCGCGATCGATGAGGCGCTCGTCCGCTTTCCGGAGGAGGACTTCCGCCAGCCCTTGGATGCGCGCGACGGGAGTTTTGAGGTCATGCGTGACCAAGGACATGAAATTGGTCTTGAGCTCTTCGACCTGCAGGAGCAGCTCGTGTTTTTTCTGAAAGTCCCAGCGCTTCTTGTATTCGCGAATGAGTCGGAACGGCACGACAAAGTAATAGCCGAGAAATAGTCCGACGAGCGGCTGACTTAAGCGAATCCAAACTGAGTTTGCGGCGAAGAGCGAGTGCGCAGCCGCGAAGAGCAACGTTGCAAGCCCGAAGGTGGCAAAAACTCCGTGCAGCGGTTTGGAAATCAGAACGAAGAACACCAATCCGGCAGTCGCTGCGAAGGTGATCATCCAGTCGATCGACGCTGGCGCGCGCAGAACGCCTTCCCCGTGAATCACGGAATCAAGGATATTTGCGTGGACGAGGATTTTCGGGTTCGTGAACGGGCCTTTGGAGAATGGCGTAAACACGAAATCGCTCGAGTCTTCTTTGCCAAGGGTTCCGACGAGCAGGATTTTTCCCTTGAGCGCCTCGACAGGAACGCGGCCTTCCATGATCTCGATCACAGAGTAGCGAGGGTAGGAGAATTCAGTGGCGGTTGAGCCGTGGTAGCGGAAGAAGAAGTAGTTGGCGTCAACATCCGGCACGTAAAAGTCGCCGCGCGGTCGATAATTTTCAGGGACCAAGCCGGCCTTGGAAGCCAATTCGATGTGGAAGACAGGACGCTCGTACAGGTAAGTGAGCGCGCGGCGAGTGACTTTGTCCTCGGCGAAAACGTTTCCGTCGCGATGGATGACGGCGACCGAGTGAGGGACGGCGCTAAGCGGGTACGGAGGGAGCACCTCGCCCGTCACGTCGAAGGACGTGCCGATCACGACCGGGGTGCCGGCCTTCTGCATCCGATCGGCGGCGTTGACGAAGCGCTGGGCCCAGTCGCTGTTGAAGAGGTCAGGGTTATTCTCAGAAACGCGGTTGAGGTCGACCAGGTAGCCGACCGCTTTCGGTGAAGCTTTCTCTAGGGCTTCCAAGAGCTGCGTATGAACGTCGAGGGTCAATGGGGCGAAGTCGTTCAGCGCGCGCGTGGTGAGGTCGTCCAGAGTGATGACAACGATATTGGGATCGGCTTTGGGCGGGGCACCCTGACGAATCCGGAAGTCGTAGAGCGCCGCTTCGAACTGGTTGAACTCGAACTGTGCGAGCACGGTCGTGAGTGAGGCGGCGCCTACAATGGCGACCAACGCGTTTTCATACCGTTGAAGTTTTTTGCGCCAGCTCGAAAGCATAGGTCCTCGTACGGAAGGGAAGAGCAAGTCACATGCCGCATGGTGTCATACTGCACCAGCTCAAATGGATTGCAGCTGAGGGTCAAACTGCGCCCACGCTTTGGACACAGGAGTGTCCAACCTTTAGTCGGTCTGGGGCGCTTTCTTCACTCGGCTTGCGACTTAGGAACAGGGTCCGGAAAGGTCGGCGCGCAGGTCTCCTTTTTCGGCTCGTACCCCGAAATGAACTTTTCGACGATGACCTGATCCTCGGGACAGTTCGTGGTCGCGGTCGCGCCCGTGTGCCGGTCGACTCGCCCTGCGGTCAGATGAGCGCTGATCGGGAATACGCCGGGCGGTTCGCTGGCGAGGCCTTCCCGCA
>JBEIOW010000068.1:0-7966 GCA_040377385.1 Bacteriovoracaceae bacterium
CGCTCGATGAGATCGCCGAGGGCAATCTCGAGCACCTGACCTTCTTGAAAGACTTTTACCTCGGAAAAAGCGGCCTGAAGAACCAGGTCGACGAGAAGGAAAAGAAGATCAAGCCGGACGTCTCGCGCTCCGTGGATCTTTCGCACCTCAAGGGCGTCGATGTGCGCATCGGTCGCTTCGGTGCTTATCTCGTCAAGCACTCGGACAACGCCGAAGTCGAAGGCGCGCACGCGTCGATTCCGGAAGATGTCGCGCCGGCCGATCTCACTGCCGAGCAGGCCGATCAGCTGATCTCGATTTCCGAGAAAGGGCCCGAGCCGATCGGGCAGCATCCGGACTCGGGTGAGTTCATTTATTGCCTCACGGGCCGTTTTGGTCCGTACGTGCAGCTCGGTGAGGTCACCGAAGACCAGCCGAAGCCTCGCCGCGCGAGTGTTCCGAAGGGTGTAAATCCCAAGACCGTGACGATCCCCGAGGCGGTGAAGTGGTTGAGTCTCCCGCGCACTCTCGGGATGCATCCGGAGAAGCAGCTCCCGGTCGCAACCAACGTCGGCCGCTTCGGTCCTTACGTGGTTTGCGACGGCGATTACCGCTCACTCAAGAAAGAAGACGACGTTTACACGGTCACTCTCGATCGTGCGCTTGAGCTTTTGGCGCAGGAGAAGAAGGGCCGCGGCTCGGCCGCGCTCCTGCGCGAAGTCGGCCCGCATCCTGAAGATGGAAAGACCGTCGGTCTCTACCAGGGCAAGTACGGTCCGTACGTGAAGCACGGATCAAAGAACGCCTCGCTCACCAAAGAACAGGACGCGACCAAGCTCACGCTTGAAGAAGCGC
This sequence comes from Bacteriovoracaceae bacterium, assembly GCA_040377385.1. Lineage (GTDB taxonomy): Bacteria > Bdellovibrionota > UBA1018 > UBA1018 > UBA1018 > JBEIOW01. The sequence goes on from JBEIOW010000068.1 coordinate 835, forward strand.
TGGCGCTTTTGGCCGCTCGCTCGGGCGGTAAAAAAGCCAAGGGTGGAGCGAAGTCCAAAGGTGGCAAAAAGGCTGCTCCGGCCGAGGACCTGGAAGAGGCTGGCGCGGGCGGAGTGGAAGAGTCCGTGACTCCGGCGGCTAAAAAGAAGCCGGTCGCCAAGAAGAAGCCCGCCGCTAAATCCCGCAGTTAAGTCCAAATCGAGCTCGTTGCTGGGTCGGTTAGGGCTGCTGATAGTAGATGTTGCGTTCGTATTCTTCCTGCTCTTTTTTGGCCTTTTCGCGAAGTCTTAGTGTTTCATCGTCGACCGCCCGAACAAGGATGCTTTCCGCTTTGGCATTCAGAATTCCAGCCTTCTTAAACGCCTTCAGAATCTGAACGTGAGAGATGCAGGCAGAATAGTCTGTAGCTCGCGCTATTCCTGGTAAGGCGATGGAATCGCGTTCGAAGTGATGATCATAGCGACCGGTGGGCGAGGAGAATTCTTGCTTGTACTCTGTTGCCATCACCGGAAACGCAGCGGTGCTGCTGCTTTCAATGATTAAGACTCCCTCGTTGGTCACTCTCAGCGTCTGATAGAAATGGTCGAGCACCACGGACTCTGTTGAGGCCGGCCACGATCCCTGCGTCTCCGTGTGCGATGTCACAAAGAGGGATCGGTAGCCCTTGGTCGATCTCCTAAAAGCAGGAGAATCCGAGTCCGCACTATTGATGACCGTTCTTCCGCTGCTGTCGTTCGCGTTGAAGACAAAGGTAGGTTGTCCTTTTGTGGAGACGACTAAGTTCTTAAGTTGGTGAAGAGTCAGGCGGTTTAACGAGGCGTATTGGGCATCGCTGCTGCAGTACCACTTGTCGCCTTCTCGTAATTGATTGAGCGACGGGGTGACGGGGGCTCTTTTGAACGCTTCCCTGAGCTTTAGCTTCTCATTTGCGTAGGCCTCTGTGGTCAGGAAGAGGGTCGCCAGCAGCGGGGCGAGTAGATTTTTCATCAGAGGGTTATACAATACCTGAGTAAATTAGTCAACAAATGTCTTGCCTCATGATGGGGCTCACAGAGCGCCTGGCTCGCAGCGGGCGAGCAAAGCTGAAAAGGGTTCGCAAAGCCGGTTTTCTGCGCACCCAAGATGAATTCAGATCAACGTAGATCAGATTCGACGAGCCGCTCACTTGCAGCGGCGACCGCTTCGAAAAAACCCGCCTCTAAATCCAAGTCCGTTTAGTTTTTAGGTGCGGACTCGTCGCTCAGCGACGCGCGAAAGTGCGCGATCCCGCGTAATTCTCTCAGGCCGTTTCGGCAAAAAACTCGGCCATCGAATCCCGTGATCACCTTCGAGTCCACGCGAGACATCAGGCCATCGTAGATGAGCGTGATCTCGGCGCACGTTGCGCGCGGATCGACTTGTCTCCAGAAGGCGTCGAACGGAAAGGAAAGAATTCCGACGTAAACCTCCTGCTCGGCGTAGCGCGACGCGAATCCTTCGTAGCGAATCGCGGAAGCGCCCCGCTCGGGCGTGAGAATCCAGGCGGGAAGCAGATGATTGGCGCCTTCCGCGCGTCGGATCTGCAGGCGGGCGATGATCATTCTTTCCGGCTGCCGGAGCGGGCGCACTTGGATCTGAAAGGGGCGGTCAGCATCGAAGGCGTGAAAGGTTTTTTCCCGCCACGGATTGGCGTGATCCCGGTCGTTTTCTGCTTCTTCCAAGACGAGCTTGTCGTAACCGGGGTCGGCGATCGCCAGTGGTTTTCCGAATTGTGGCTCGTAGAACCAGCGCAGGTGGGAGCGCGAAGTGTTTGGCGAGTCTCTGTCGGGAGATCGCGCGGGAGAAGGTTCTGCGACGGAAACAGGCTTAGAAAAATCGGTCGTCGGTGAAGGACTGCGCGCGGCTTCTTCTGGTTGGATGCGAGCAAGAGGTGCCGGCGCCGGGCCTGAGTGGGTGGGGGTGGGTTCAAGAGAGCGGAGCGCCAGGAGGGTGAGGACGCCAGCGGCAAGCAGGGCGAAAAGGATAACGAGCGTGCGCCCTAATCTCATAGCGTCTAGCTTAAAACGGCTCGCCGAGGGTGCATAGACGTCTGATTTTACTCAATTGTTAAGCCCGGTTTGCTATTAATAACGCGAGGCGTAAAATTAAGAATAGTATGGCACGTAGGTGGGCCCCGCTCCGTCCGGGTGCTGACGGAACTCTCCCTTTCCCGATCGCGCTTCACCGCGCGAGGTTGGCCACGTTTGTGGCCGCTGCGCTCGCGGTGGGCTGCGAGGGCTCCTCGCCCGAAGTCGTGCAGGAAGGCGGAACCTCCGTCATCTTTGATCGCTTTCTGGTGGACCCCGATGATCCGGACGCGACGGTGTGTGATCCCTTCGCGGGCGGAACGAATTACGGCGGCGTCGGCAGTGCTTACGGCATTTTGGGTTCGTTGAACTTTCTCCCGACCGGAACAGCGCCCTACACGAGTGCGCGAGACTACGCGCGGTTCGGCACGCCGGCAGGGCTGTCCCTTTTCTTTTCGGAGCTCAACGTGCCGACGCGCGCGTGGAATCTTGGCTTTACTACGCGAAGTGGTCAGACGCTCCTGACTCCTCAGGGCAATACGCTCTATGAATACTTCTCGATCCACCTAGACTCCGAGCTCGTGCTCGGCGCGAATGATCGGCCGGGTCGCTATCAGCTGGCGCTGCTCTCGGACGATGGCTCCATCCTGGATGTGAATACGGGCTCCGGCATGTCGACGCTCATCAACAACGACGGTGACACTTCGACTCGAATGGCGTGTGCGATGCAGCCGGTAACGCTCACGGATGGTCAGTCCGTTCCGATTCACTTGGATTACTATCAGGGTCCTCGCTTCCACATCGCGCTTCAGGTCTTGTGGCGGGAGTGGCCGGAGAATGATCCCGGCTTCAATCCCGTGGACATTGAGTGCGGCAAGCGAGGGAATGACTACTTCTTCAATTCCAACGTGACGCCTTCCGCGCCGAAGGCGCCGTTCACCGGACTGCTCGCACGGGGCTGGAAAGTGCTCGGCCCGGAGAATTATATCCTCCCGCGGGACGTGCGGGAAAACCCCTGTCACGATCCGGGTCCGACGGATACGACGCCTCCCGAACTCGTGGTGTGGAACTTTGCGCCGACGCGGACGTCGCTCACGATCACTTGGACGACGAGTGAAGCGGCCACTTCTGGACTGAAGTGGGGAGTTTCGGATCCTCCGGCAAGCACAGCGGCGGACGATGCTTTCTTATCGGTGGAGCACTCGGCGACGATCAGCGGCTTGGCGGCCAATACGCTCTACTTCGTTCGCATCTTTGGTCAGGATGCCGCGGGTAACCGCTTTGAGACGGGCTCGCTCGTCGCGCGCACGAGCCGGTAAGCGATCCAGGGTCCGATCAAAAACCAAAACACCCCGGTGATCGGAGCGCTCGGCGCGGAGCTTCCCGTGTGGCGGTCGCTGCGGAGAGCGGTGCTCCCGCAACCTAGACCGAGCGTGAAATCGAGCGCGCTCGGTCCGGCTTCTTCGTACTCAAAGCGCACCCGGCTGAGCAGCGGGGAGGGGGCGGCGGCGCCCGAGGTCTGGATCGTCACGCGAAGCTGAAGGTAGCGATACCCTTGCGCCGAAACCGAAGCGAGGTCTGGCGTGAATGCGCTGAACTCCTCACCGGTTCGCGAGCCGGAGTAGGCGACGCTAATCGCGCCACCATTCAAGGTTTGATCGAGCGTTACCGTGGAAGTCGCGCGGAAGTTAAAGACGCCCAGATCCAGCGCGCGGGTGTAGAGAACGTAGGTTTGGTTCGGTGCTGCATTTGCCGTCGTGCAGCCGGCGAGTCCAGCGCCGCAGCTGTCGCCCGTGGACCAAGCGGTGCCACCCGCGGCCTGGTCGCCGCGCAAAACCCCATCGAGGCCGGCTGGGTTGGTGCTCGCCGGGCAGCCGCCGATCCCTCCTCCGGACGCACCACCCGTCACGAGCGGGTCGGTCGTGGTGGTGACCGAGTCGAGCGATTGAACCCACACGGCTCCTCCCGCACCGCCTCCGCCGGAGCCACTGCACTGCGCATTGGGAGCGGCATTGGCTCGTCCGCCTGCACCGCCGAGTGAGAGTAACGTCGCGCCCGCCGGCGCCGAGCCGAGCGTGATCGGGCCGAGTGCGGTGAGGTGAATCACGCCGCCGCCACCGCCTCCTCCTGCGCCCCCCGCGCGGTTCGTGCCTCCGAGCGCGTCGAGGTATGCACCGCCGCCTTGTCCTCCGGCGCCCGCGATGAAGTTTGCGGCGGTATCAAAATCCAAATCGGGCCCGTAGGGAGAACTCTGTCCGTCGGCGGCAACGGCGCCAGCGATGACGTTCCCCTGCGCACGAGCCGGCACGGCGTAGACGGATCCGTCAGCGAGTACACCGTTGATTCCGGCGCGATCCGTGGCCGTCGTATCTTGAGCGATGCCGCCAGCTCCGCCCGTCGAGACGGCAGCACGCGAGGTTCCGCCCGCGCCGCCCGAGAGTGGAGTGGCTTGTAGAGCGGAGGTGCCGTCGGTGCCGGTGGCGCCACTCACGTCGATCGGTGGGACGATCGTCAGCGCGCCGAGCGAGCGAATGAGAAGAGGGAATCTTCCAGTCACGGTGACGGTTCCTGCGCGAATGATGAGCGAGCGGAACTGATAAATACGTTGAGTGGTCGTACCCGTATCGAAGGTGTAGCCGGTGGAGCTATCGATGGCGCCGTCGCTTCCGTCACCAAACGAAATCGGGCGGGCGGTCGAGCCATTGGCAACGGCCGCGGCCTGTGCGACGCCTGCGTAGGTATTCCAAAGTCCGGTGGTTCCGGAAGATTGCAGGCGCGCGGGATCAGAGAAGTCCTCATCAAAGCTGAGCGCATGCGCATTGAGTGCTCCAACGGCGAGCGCCGTGCTGCAGGCGAGAAGCCATGCGAGCGCCTTACCAGGCATTCCCCACCTCCATTGCCGCCCAAAGGCCGGATTCTTTCTGACCCAAGCGAGCGCTCGCGCCGATGCCCGCAAAAAATCCGCTTGAGGACGGCGAGAAGAGTGAGCGCCGGAGTTGTCCGCGAATCTGCGCGCCGAAGCCACCCGCGAAATGCACCGTGGGTTGGAGTTCCCAGCGCCAGGCGGAGGTCTGTTCGGCGTTGGGCGTGAGCCGCGCTGAAATTCCGACGAGGGGCTTCCAGGTTGAGGTGAAAGTTCCCGAGACGAACGCGAGCTCATGCCGGGAGTCGAGACTCGGGCCGAGTCCGTAGCGAACAGACTCTCCGCTCTTCATCCACCAGAGGCGCACGCCGAACTGGGTCATTGCGGCGCGCGCACGACCTCCCGACGGCAAATCGATCCGTGCTTCTTCGGGAATCCACTCTCCTCCGATCGCCCAGGACGACTCACCCGGAGTGCGGCGCTCGCTTTCAAGCAGGGCTTGGAGCGACGCCGGGATGAATCCGGAGCCCTTAGCTTCGCTTGGGAGTCCGGTCGAGCTTTTGAGTGTCCGAGAGTGGAAGCCCGCAGCCGACGCGATCTCTCCAGAGAACTTCGGCGGCGAGGACCAGGACGCGCGAGTGACGGTCGGAGCAGGAGGCGGCGCGAGCTTTTGCCCTTCTGCTTTTTGCGGGGGTTCGGGCATTTTCGGGAGAGGTTTGGGCGCAGGGGGAGGGGGAGCGACTGGGGCTGCAGCTACGGGAGTCTTGGCGCGGATTTCGATTTTTCCCGGTGGGCTGAACTCGCCCGTGCGGCCTGCTTCGTCCAGGCCGGCGACTCGAAAGAAATAGATCCGATCTTTCGTGGGGGCAGGAAAGTTTGCCGTGAACTCCTCTCGATTCACCCGCTCTTCTGAGATTTTTTTCAAGAACCCTTCATCTTCGGCGACTTCAATTCGGTACGCGACCGCGCCCGGCAAGGGTTCCCACGCCAATCTCACTCGCACCGTGGCTTTGTTCGGAGGGGAGGTATCGGCATAGGCGACTGGCAAGAAGAAGTTCAACGCGAAAGGAACGGCAGAAGGCCCAAGCGAGCCTCCCTCCTCGATCTCGATCGTGGGCTGTAGGAGGCGTGGTGCCGGAAGTTTGCGGGGAGGTTCGGCGGCGTTGTCGGCGCGGAACCGTTCCCCGCGTTCGAGCGACTCGGTGTCATTGATGCGAAGGCGGCCAGACTCGACGATGACTTCGTAGGCGCCACTTTCGTAGACGACGCGGAAGATGGAAGGAGCGGTGGTTCCGGCGGCAGGATCCTCCAGTCGGAGGGGAGCGCTGGTCGCGGGATCGCCTTCGGTGGGAGCGGGTCCGAGATCGAGCAGAAGCGGCAGCGCATCCGATGTGAGCGGGCTCGTCGGCTTAACCCGTTTGATGGAACCTTGGACGAGGCGAATTCGAATGGCCGAAGGTGTCGATAGGAATCTCCGAGTCGGAGGATCCTCAAAGAGGATCAAGCTGCCGGGCTCAACCGCCAGCTCCGAGCCATCGACTAGGCGAACGCGTGCACTTGAGCCGTCCAGGGTCGCAAGCGCGTCTTCACGGAAAAAGTCATCGCCCGTCGTGGGTGCGCGCCAGACGACGGTTCCCGCGTCGCGCCGACGCACGGTTTGGTTCTGTTCGATCAGGGTCGCCAGCGGTCTCGCCTGGGCGGAACGTGTATTTTTGAGGTCAGCTTCGATTCCGTAGAACAAGTACGCGAGCTGAATCGCCAACAAGAGAGAGGCGATCAATGTGGGCCGAAGCAGCCGAAGCGCTGGACGGCGCGAGGAGACCGGACGCGGAGCATGAGGCGGCGTCACGGAAGAAGGAGGGGGAGTAGTCACCGAGTGGCGGTTGGCCGTCGGGTGGGGTTGTGACACAATCGGATTATGTCAAATTCACGGCGAATATCAATTCGCACCAAGATCCTGACTTTGCTGAGCGCCGTGGTGATCTTGGCCGTCGCTTTTTACCTCTTCCTCGCGTCGCGGATCTTTCTCGAAGACAAAACCCTGCTCATTTACGAACTCAACCAGAGCTTGGTGCGGACTTTGGGAGCGGAGACGGAATCCCAGGTCGCCAGCTGGCGATCACGCCTGGATGCTTTGGTTCGGCTGCCTGCGGAGTCGCGCGAGCTGATCGGAGGGGGAGAGGATTTCCTGCGGGCCGGTTTGCTCCGTTCGGACGGAACGGAG
>JBEIOW010000309.1:0-3584 GCA_040377385.1 Bacteriovoracaceae bacterium
GGCAACGCTCATAGCCGGCGTCTTGCGAATTTTTTCGACGCCGAAGCCTCGCCCAACAAGGAGGTCTCATGTTGCAGCGAAGCATTCGGCGTTGAAGGTGGTGGGGTCCTTAGCGACTCATGGGACCCAGCGGATCAGTACCCATGCCTGTACGCGTGCTGGTATCGATGCCTGTCCTGGATGGCTTTGAACGGCGCAGCCTAGGCTGAGTCGCGCTACCACCGCCGTCCTGCATCGGCCGCGCATCGGGGTAAACATCCGCCTGCCCAGACTGGGGAACCGTTTGGGGTCCGCTAGCCGGAGCTGCCGGATCAGCGGACGGCATGCCGCCCACGTTTCCGAACGCGGAGCTTGCCGAGGCCAATACAAAGGCCGAGAGCAATGACAAGAGACGCGGATTGGATTCGAGGGGCGTCATGCGGTGCTCCTGGTGACTTCGACGCGGTTACTTCGACTCTTCCGTCGTTTGCTTGTTGACCGTATTGCCTTCGGCGTCCTTCGTCTCGGTCGTGCTCGACCGATCGACGACTTGGCCTTTGGAGTTGCGCTTCACTTTGGCTTTTTTCTTAACGATCGTATTGCCATTGGCGTCCTTCATCTCAGATTCCGACGTCGTCGTCGTATTGCCAGTGAAAGGATTTTTGCTCGTGTCCGTTTCGGACTCGACCGAACCGGACGGCGTTTTCGTCACGGTTTTGGAATCCGCGAAGGCGGCTCCGGTGATTGCAAACGCCGATGCAGCCAGGATTCCGAGAAGTTTCGTTTTCATAATATGCAGTCTTCCTTTCAGGTGATTCCACCTACGGGTGTCATTCAGTGATGTCTGAGGAAGAGCTAAGCGAGTTTCGGGCCAGCCGAAGTGGGGACGATTTTGCCTTCTTAAGCAGCGTGCGAAGCAGAAAAGCTCCCGAGGCGAGTCAAATCGCCCCGGGAGCCTTTCAAAACGATTCGCCGCAAATGAATTAATCGATCAAACCGCCGGGAAGTTTGAAGCTCTCACCATTGAGTTTGATCAGCTTCATCACCTGCGCTGGAGCATCATCCGCTCCGAGTTTCGAATTTTCAATCTTCGTGGCGACCGGGTTACCGACGTACGAAACCTCCATACTGACGATTGCGGAAAGTACGGTATCGATCTCGACCGCCTGCTGATTCATCTGCATTTCTCCTTTGACAGAGAAGCGAACGAGCTCGCCTTTTTTACCGCGGTCCAACCGCACCTCTTTTTGTTCCAGGAGATCTACGATCAAGTTCGCGCCGTATTGGTCGAGAGCTTTCTGACCGCTTCTCAGAGCAGCTTCAATGCTAAACATTTCAGCACGGCGGTTCTCGAAGAAATCCCGGGTGAGTGTCTCGGTCTTAAGGTCCGTCTCTTGACGGAACTCCTTCGAAACATTGCCCTGATCGTCCCGCGTTTCAATCTCGATATACTTTGGGCTCGACCGCTCGATCCGAAAGGCATCACTGCCTTCACGCTGGGTCACGTTCACTGTGGAACGGCTAGTGACATGTCCTAGGATGGCCCCGGTTTCGTCTTCCATCGGCACGCCGGTGTGCTCAAACTCGGCGCTGTCGCCGACCTCAATCACCCGGTGGTCGTCAAAGGACAGGCTCATCATTTTTTGTTGAATTTGCTTTTCAACCGCTTCGGCCTTAGCGGTCAACTTGATGATCGATTGCATCGGAGCCGGCGTAGATTCAGACGTCGGAGAAACTTGCGGTTTCGAGGAACAAGCGGACGAAGCAAGTGCGAGGAAGGCTGCCGTGACGATGAACTTAAACGTGGACTTCATTTCAATTCTCCTAAGGTAAGTTGCGCCGCAGCAAGTACCACAAAAACGCACTGAGTCAAGAATCACTAAATCAGCGCGTCATGAGAATTATAATCCAGTAAATTCAGCTATTTGCGCTCGAAATACACGCGCACCCGCTCCAGGTCTTCCGGCGTATTCACTTCCATCGCCGGGAGCTGAACTGACGCGATCCCGATCGGGATTCCGTCGATTACGGCGCGCAATTGCTCCAGCCCTTCCGCAAGCTCCACCAGCGAAACCGGCAAAGCACGAATCCGCGCGAGAGTCTCGCGCGTGTAAATATAGAGGCCGACGTGTTGCTGGCAGATCGCGTCCCCAAGCGACGCAGGCTCCGCCACGCGCGAGTAAGGAATCGGGTGCCGTGAAAAATAGACCGCTCGACCCAGACGATCCGGAAACACCTTCACCACGTTGGGATTGCGGAAAGCTTCCATCGTCTTGAGCGGCGTCATCACCGTGCCCATCGGAAAACGCCCCGAACGAACGAGCTCCACGCCCGCGTCGATCGCCTCGGGCAGCATTAAGGGCTCATCGCCCTGCACGTTAACGAAAATATCGCCCGAGATTTGTTCCGCAATGGCCGCAACACGGTCGGTCCCGCTCGGGAGCGCCGGGTCGGTCATGACCGCTCGGCCCCCAAACGCATGCACTGCGCGCTCCACCTTTGGATCGTCCACGGCCACGATGACCTCATCGACGAGCCGCGCTTTTTTTGCAGCTTCGTACACCCACTGAATCATGGGCTTACCCTGAATCTCGAGGAGGACTTTTCCGGGAAGACGGCCCGACGCGAGACGGGCCGGCACGACGGCGACGGTTTTCATTCCCCTAGAGGTACACTATGGGATCAAGGCTTCCAAGCCGTGCACTTCGCCAGCTTGCCATTCATCTGATCGATGACGGCGCCCACCGGGCAAACGGCCTTTTGCTTTTCCTTCATCCATTCCAGCACTCGATGCGAAGCGATCACCGACTGGGGATGAACATCGTGGAACAGGATGATGCCGCGTCCGTAGGTCTGGACGAACTTCATCGTCCGCGCATAGACCGAGTCGGCATTGCGGTCCTGCCAATCCAGGGTATCCACCGTCCAATACACGTGGATCAGCCCGCGGTCGGCGAGCCTCTGCCGGATGTACGGAACGTCGAAGCCGTTACCATAAGGAAGCCGGAACAGCCGAATCTTCCTCGCTCCAGTCACCTGTTCCGTGAGCTTGATCGCCTGATCAACCTGGAGGTCGTAATCGAGCGAAGTATCCGGCACTTTAGGCCGCTTTCGAGGGGTGAAGCTGGGATGGCTGTAGGAATGCGACGCAATCTCGTGTCCCGCCGCCGCGACGCTTTTGGCGACTTGCTTGGCCGCGACCACCATACTTCCCTGCATGAAGAACGTCGCCTTGTGACCGGTCTTCTTCAAGTTCGCGAGAACTTGCGGCGTATGCTCGCCGGAGGGGCCGTCGTCATAGGTCATCGACCAGATCCCGGCCGGATAGCCTCGACCGAAGAGATTTCCGGCCTCACCCGCCGACGGATAGTAGACGGCGTCAGACTGAGGAGAACGTTTGACTTGGCTTGCCTTCAGCGCCTCCTGTCGGACCGCGAGATATTCAGCCGCAGCCTCCTCCAGCTCCGACCGAAGTTCCTGGTACGCCGAATCCTGCGACAAGATCTCGTCCGAGGAGACGACCTCCTTCAGAAGCGCACTTTCCGAGATCGGTTTGATCGAGCGACCGCGAATCGTGGCCAACGCAGGGTTTAGCCCGTGCATAC
>JBEIOW010000008.1:0-14322 GCA_040377385.1 Bacteriovoracaceae bacterium
GACTCGTGACGGGGACTTCCGTCTTCCAGTTGAAGGCCTCTTGTCCAACCCAAAACTCAGAAGCAACTAGACCTTTAGGCGTCGGTTCGCCGTCCGTCTTGGTCGCAGGTAAAGTTTGCGCATACATTGGATTCGGCTGAACTGAACCTGGGCGACTTGGAAGGACCTTTGCCGCCAGACGCTCCACTTTCTGGTTCTGCATCTCATTCCGTTTGCCGGAGGGGACCGAGCTGGCTATCCAGCCTTGGCTGCGGGAACCTGAGGACACTGATTGACTATCCACCGCTTGAGTAGTCACAGGCTTTTGAACAAGAATGCCACGATCTCGGGCGAGCGTATCCTCGTGAACAAACTCCATCACCCTAGGAGCGGGTCTACTCTCTGAGGGAGTGATTGATTCTGGCTCCCCGTCCCGGGCGAGCTCTTTCTGTTCAGGAGCGGCCTGACTATTCATCACCTCATCGAGCTTCGGTATCGCAACTCGGGGGGAAGGAAGGGCGCCGTCGTTCATGCGAAGCGGCTCCGACTGAGTGGGATCGATCTTGGCCTGCGCTACTTGAACAGCCGGAATTTTACTCTTCTGGAGGAGCGAAGGAAGACTCGCCTGAGTAGTCACCTGCTCCGCGACCGGAACCGGAGTGGACACTGGCTCTGCCGCTACGAGCTTCTCTACTCGAGCATTGGCGGGCCGCTGTTGTGTGACTTTGGACGCTTTCTTTGCCGCCTTCTTCGCTGCAGGCACCTTGACCACTGGAACCGGATCAAGCATCGCCACTGCAAGCGCGGACTGCTCTTCTTCGAGAGCGGGCATTCCCTGCCTCAGCGCTAGCTCATAGTTTCTACGCACGCTGAACATGAGGTCGCGCATCGTAGAAAGCTCGGCGTCTTTGGCGCCCCAAAAACCAGCCTGAGTAGTCACTTCTTCTTGGACCGGGAGACCTACTTCAGGAAGTTGAGTAGTCAAATCGATGTGTGAGCCAGCAACGGTCTCACGAGCGATGCGCGACCAAGCGGGAGCGGCGGCAGTCACAGCCGCACTGTCCACTACCGATTTCGCTACGACGGTGCGCCGGACCCGAGGGAAAGCTTTCTGAGCTAGGCGCTTGAAGCGGCTCATCTCCCGTTGAACTTTCGCGCCTTCCTGCTCCAGCGTCGCCATCGCGGCGGCTTGAGATTGAATAAGATCGTCTGTTGCGGGCAGCTGGGAGCGCGAAACAAATTGAAGTCGCGACATCCAAGAGAGTTCTTGGGTCTTCAGAATGACGGTCGGCTGAAGGGCCGATTCCACGAATTCTTGCGCGAGATACGCGCCAGAAAACGCAAAAATTCCCGCAGAAAGAAGCACCATTGCAGATGCTTCCAGCAGGGAATTTGAGAGCCGTTTTGAACTCCGATCCTTGGAGATCACTCGCGTACTGTTTCCTATCTCCTCAAGAGTATAGGAGAGATTATCACGGAGCAACAGGCGGAAATAACTGGGAAAAATGCGCCGAGTTGAGCGCAGCGAGTCGGGTAATTTTTTCTACGTTCACGGTTGATTCCACGAACGAGAATTCAGTTTCCGATTCCTTGCGCGATCTGTTGGCGAATGAGCGAGCGCTCCAGCTTCAACTGATATTTTCGATACTTAGCAGGCTCAAGCGAAGCGTCATTCAATGCGGCCGTCGCTTTTTCGTGGGCCGCCTTAGCACGATTCAAATTAATTTCGCCCTGCAGCTCGACCGTCTCTGCGGTCACAACGACTTCATCACCGACGACTTCGAAGAATCCGGTCGAGATGACCCCAATCGTTTCAGGTTCGCCAGCCACCTGGAAGCGGATCGATCCCGTGACCAAAGTCCCAATCATCGCCGCGTGCCCGGGAAGGATCTGAATCTGACCTTCGCTGCCGGTCAAAGTGACCGAGGCGACAGGAGCTCTTTCCAAAAGTCGGCGCTCAGGAGAGAGAACCGTCAGCTTGAGTTGATCCGCCATGAGTCAATCCTTCTCGAGAATGAAAGTCGTCAAACCAGCGGGGCTCATCCACTGGATGAATGAGCCCCGCGTTCGAAATTACTGAAGTTTCTTGGCCTTCTCGATCGCGTCTTCGATCGTTCCGACCAGGTAGAACGCCTGCTCAGGAAGATCGTCGTGCTTACCGTCGCAGATCTCGTCAAACGCACGGATCGTATCTTCGATCTTCACGAAGCGGCCCTTAAGGCCCGTGAACTGCTCGGCAACGAAGAACGGCTGGGACAGGAAGCGCTGAACCTTACGAGCCCGTGCCACGAGGATCTTGTCGTCTTCAGAGAGCTCGTCCATGCCGAGAATCGCGATGATGTCCTGAAGATCCTTGTAACGCTGAAGGATCTGCTGAACGCGACGGGCAACACGGTAGTGCTCAGCGCCAACGATCTGTGGATCGAGAACGAGCGACGTGGAAGCCAGCGGGTCAACTGCCGGATAGATGCCAAGCTCGGCGATCTGACGGGACAAGTTGGTCGTCGCATCCAAGTGAGCGAAGGTCGTGGCCGGAGCCGGATCGGTGTAATCGTCAGCTGGAACGTAAATCGCCTGAATGGAGGTAATCGAACCTTTGTTGGTCGACGTAATCCGCTCTTGCAGCTCACCCATCTCCGTCGCCAGGGTTGGCTGGTAACCGACGGCGGAAGGAATACGACCGAGAAGTGCCGAGACTTCCGAACCCGCTTGCGTGAAGCGGAAGATGTTGTCGACGAACAAGAGAACGTCTTGGTTCTCTTCGTCACGGAAATATTCTGCGACGGTCAGGGCCGAGAGAGCGACACGCGCGCGTGCGCCTGGCGGCTCGTTCATCTGGCCGTAGATCAGAGCGGTCTTACTGAGAACGCCGGTCTCTTTCATCTCGTGCCACAGATCGTTCCCTTCACGGGTCCGCTCACCGACACCGGCGAAAACGGAAAAGCCACCGTGCTGAGTTGCGATGTTGTTGATCAGTTCCTGAATCAAAACCGTTTTGCCGACGCCGGCGCCACCGAAAAGACCAATCTTTCCGCCCCGAGCATACGGAGCGAGCAAGTCGACGACCTTGATACCGGTGTAGAACGGCTGGACCGTCACTGACTGATCTTTGAAAGCAGGAGCGGGACGGTGAATCGAGTAGAATTTCTTAGCGCCGACCGGACCGGCCTCGTCGACCGGCTCGCCGATGACGTTCAAAATACGGCCGAGGCATTCGCGACCCACTGGCATCTGGATCTGATTGCCCGTGTTCTTCGCGGCTTGACCGCGAACCAGGCCCTCAGTGCTATCCATCGCGATACACCGAACGGTGTTGTCACCGAGATGCTGAGCGACTTCGAGAACTAGGTTGTACTCTTCTTTGCCGTTAGCGGCGTTGGTCACGCGGACGGCGTGCTTGATCTCAGGGAGTTTGCCTGAATCGAATTCGATATCGACGACAGGTCCGATGACCTGCTTGACTCGTCCCATCGTGTTTCCGGAAGCTGCCGTTGCTGACATGATCGTCTCCTTAATTTACTGAGCCGCTTTCTGGGATTCGCTGCCCGCGATGATCTCCAGAAGTTCTTTGGTAATCGCAGCCTGGCGCTGCTTGTTGTAGTCCATCGTCAAAGCGAGAATCATCTCGCCTGCGTTCTTGGTCGCGTTTTCCATCGCCGACATGCGTGCACCATGCTCACCGGCTTGCGATTCGAGCAAAATGCGGAACGCCTGGATCGGGAAATGCTTCTCGAGGAGGGCCGCGAGAACTTCGGTCGGATCCGGCTTCACAATGACCATCGGAGCGACTCCCTCGGCACTCTGCGCGGCCTCGTCTACTGACGGCGCCACGAGAGGAAGGAAATTTTCGACCGTTGGGATCTGCGAGATCGCGTTCTGGAAAAGGTTGTACATGACCTTCACTTCGTCGACCTGTCCGGAAACGAACATTTCGACGAGCGCTTCGGATAACTTCCGAGCTTTCATGAAGGTGACTTTGCCACCTAACTCTTGGAAATAAGGCCCGATGTTGAACTTCTTCGTTTTGAAGAAGTCATAGCCCTTCTTCCCGACAAATCCGAGCTGGATGGATTCGTACTCAGAAGAGTGCTCATTCACCCAGCGCTGAGTGCGGCGAATGAGATTGGAGTTGAAGCCACCGCAGAGGCCACGATCCGACGTAACCACGAGGAGAAGAAGTTTCTTCTTCACCCCGACTTCAACTTCTTCCGCTTTCTTAAGCAGAGGCGAGTTGATCTCTAGCTCGTTCATCGTCAAGAAGTGCTTAAGCAGATTGCCGAGCTTCTTGGCATAAGGACGCTGATTGAGAATCGCATCCTGTGCTCGACGCAGATAAGCGGCGGAGACCATCTTCATGGCCTTCGTGGTCATCTGCGTATTCTTCGTGCTCTGAATACGTTTTTTGAGATCCTTGATACTCGCCATCGGGCTTTCCTAATCGAAAGAACGTTTAGATCGCGAAGATTCCGTCGAACTCTTTCAGCGCCTGCTCGAGTTTGCCTTTCACGTCGTCAAGCTTACCGCTCGACGTGATCGTGGAAGTAATCTCAGGGTACTTCTTGGCGAGGAACCCTCGGAGCTGCTCTTCGTAAGCGCCGAGACCATTGATCGGGTGCTTGTCGAGGAAGCCTTGGGTTGCTGCGAAGATGATGATGACCTGTCTTTCGACCGACATCGGCGAGTACTGGCCTTGTTTCAGGATCTCGACGAGACGAGCTCCCCGTGCGAGCTGTCGCTGAGTCGCAGCATCCAGGTCCGAACCGAACTGCGCGAAGGCCGCTTTTTCGCGATACTGCGCAAGCTCGAGACGGAGTGTACCAGCAACCGACCTCATCGCCTTGATCTGAGCCGAACCGCCGACCCGCGATACGGAGATACCCACGTTGACCGCCGGGCGGACACCGGAGTGGAAGAGATCCGTCTCAAGGAAGATCTGGCCGTCCGTGATCGAAATCACGTTCGTAGGAATATAGGCCGAGACGTCACTCGCTTGGGTCTCGATGATCGGCAGAGCGGTGAGAGATCCGCCGCCCATTTTATCCGAGAGCTTCGCCGCACGCTCAAGCAAACGAGAGTGGAGATAGAACACGTCGCCGGGATAGGCTTCGCGACCTGGAGGGCGGCGAAGAAGGAGCGAAAGCTGGCGGTAAGCTTGCGCTTGCTTCGTCAGATCGTCGTAAACAATGAGTGCGTGCTTGCCATTGTCGCGGAACCACTCGCCCATGGTCACGCCGGTATAGGCCGACAGGAACTGGAGAGGCGCCGGATCAGCCGCGGTCGCCGCGACAATAATCGTGTGCTCAAGAGCGCCGTTTTGCTTCAGCTTGTCTACGACCTGCGCCACGGTGGATTGCTTCTGGCCGATAGCGACGTAGATGCAATAAACGCCTTTACCCTTCTGGTTGATGATCGTGTCGATCGCGATCGCCGTCTTGCCCGTCTGGCGATCGCCGATGATGAGTTCGCGCTGTCCGCGACCGATCGGGATCATTGCATCAATGGCCTTGATGCCAGTTTGGAGAGGCTCTTTCACTGATTGGCGCTCTACGATGCCGGGCGCTTTGATTTCGATCAGTCGGGTTTCTTTCGAGTTGATCTCACCTTTTCCGTCGATCGCCACACCCAGCGCGTTCACCACGCGGCCAAGGAGGGCTTCGCCGACAGGAACCTGAACGATCTTGCCCGTGCGCTTGACCGTCGCGCCTTCGCGAATAGAGCGATCATCACCAAGAACAGCGATACCGACAGACTCTTCCTCGAGGTTGAGAACCATGCCTGAGACGCCGCCACCGAATTCAACAAGCTCGCCAGCCATCGCCTTCTCTAGGCCATAGACCTTGGCAACGCCGTCACCGACAGTGACGACAGTTCCGGTCTCAGAAACATCCAGGCGTTTGTCGAAATCGACGAGCTGGGTTTTCAGGATCTGGGTGATTTCTTCGGGTCTCATCTGAACCATGCGATCTACCTCAATGCGTTGACTGCTATTCGTAAATTGATCTTAAAAAAGCGGTTCCAGTCCCGCGGTCAGACCGTTCCCGAGACCAAGCGGTCCCGTAGTCGGTCCAATTGTGAGCGAAGCGTTCCATCATAGGTCACGCCACTCACCGTCACTTTAATTCCTGCTAGAAGTTCCGGATTCACGCTCGTTCTGAACGTGACTTTCTTGCCCAATTTTTGCGTAAAGGATCGCGCAACAGAATCCAGGTCCGCCTTATCCATCGGATCAGCTGAGTCGACCGTGCCAAGCACGCCGCCCTCAGACTCAATGCGCGCGAGAGTCAGCGCCTGCGCAACATCCGCCATCTCGCCTAAGCGATCTTTCATCGCCATAAGGACTAAAAACTTCTCCAGGAGTCCATCGATTCCAAGCTTTTTGCCGATAGCGCGAGTCACTTCGGCTTTTTCTTTCAGAGAAGCGGCAGGACCAGTGAGCGCGATTCGAAGGTCTTTGGATGAGGCCAGCGCTTGAGCGAAGGCCTCCAGACCAGACTCCATTTTCTGAAGTTCCGCATCTGACGACTTCTGTTCTTGGGCGGTCTCGAGAAGCGCCCGGGCATACGACATCGCGAGGATCATTGGATGCTCTCCACTTTACGAGAAAACTCCTGACGAATCCTGGCGCGATCGTCGCCTGTCAGGCGCGTGCGTAGAATTTGTTCGGCACGATCCAAAACCTTGAGGCCAAGGCGCAGCCGAAGTTCATTTCGAGCGTCCGAAAAAACGTCACGCACTCCTGCTTGGGAGTCCGCAACAATAACTCCAGACAGGCGTTTCGCGTCCGCCATGATCCGAAGCTTCATCGCTTCACCCTCTTGAGCGGACTGGGCCCTCAGTGAGTTCACTTCAGCGTCGATCGCTTTAAGGCGTGCGGCAAACTCGTCGAAGCGTGACTTCGAATTAGCGAGCAACTGTTCTACGCGACTGACTTCGTCACGAATGAAGCTGTGGCGTTCCGCAACCATCTTGCGGACGGGCTCTTTCAACTTCCAATAAAGGAGAGCCACTAGGATCGTGAAGTTGATGTATGGCCCGTAGTGCCGAAGAAAATCAATCATGGCGCACCATCAGCTTGTCAGAGATCTTCTGGGCAATTCCCTCAACCTCAGACTCGAGCTGCTTCTGCATCTCTTCTTTCTGTTTGGTCGCGGCGTCTAGAGCCTCTTGCGTGATGCGCTTAGCTTCCGCACGTGCTGCCGAAAGAATTTCGTGCTCGTGCTTCTTGGCGTCGACAATGACGTCTTCGAACGCCTTGCGCGCCGCAAGTCTCTCTTGCGAGAGAACGCGTTTGTATTCTTCAAATTTAGCGTCCGCTTGGGTCATCAGCGATTCCGCCGCTTCCTTGTCTTCCACTAAGCGCTTGTGGCGCGCCCCGTGCAATTTCAGGAAAGGCTTGAAATAAAGCTGAGAAACCAAAAGGAACGTAATTACGACCAAACCAAACTGGTAGAAAAAGGTTTGATCCAGCCCAAGCTGCTGAATGATGCCGCTCACTTAGCACTCCGTCCGTGTGGAAATACCGCGTTGCTAACATAGGCAATTTCGCACGGTCAAGGAGAGAGCCGGAATTAGGCGGAATTACTGCCGATTGGGGGAGAGAAAGCTTGCAGCAGGATTCTGTGGGGAATGAACCATCTTGCTGGAGCCTTCAAAGATGACGCCCTCGTCGACTTTTAGGCTCGGGGTGAGGATATCACCCCGGAAGATTGCGGGTTGATGGATCTCAACCCGATGTTTTGCACGGATCGACCCAGAGACTTCTCCACTGATGATCACGGTGCCTGCCTCGATCTCTGCGTTGACTCGGGCACCCTCTCCGACAATGAGCGTGTCGGGCGTATAGATTTCGCCGCGAAAGACGCCAGCAATGCGAAAAGTTCCACGAAAACAGAGCTTCCCCTCGAATTCACATCCTGGGTCGATTACGCCAGTAACGGCAAACTGTTGGACCGGGATCTTCAGAGGGGAGGGTTTGCTCATGTCTTCTGATTCTGCATCGCAAGCAGGATCCGTTCAAGGTCTTGGCGCGACGCATAATGAAGAACGATCTTACCTCGCCGCGCGGACCCTTTGATCTCGACTTTAGCCGACCAAAGCCGTGTGAGGTCCTGGGAGAGGGCCTGTAGACGCGCTTTGATGGGTGAAAGCTCGGATGCAGCTGGCGTCGTGGGAGCTTGTTCCGATGCTGCTGGAGCTCCGGACTTCATTTGTTCCACGAGGAGCTCTGTTTCACGGACGCTGAGGTGACGTTTAACCACCTCGGCTCGTGCCTTCAGTCGGTCGTCATGGTCCTCAAGACTGAGAATGGCTTTTCCATGACCAAAGGAGATCAAGCCCTTCTTGAGATCGTCGATGAGCGCCTCGGGCAGCTTAAGGAGGCGAAGAAAGTTAGCGACGGTCGTCCGTTCTTTGCCCACCCGCTTCGCGATTTCATCCTGGGTGAGTTGAAATTCCTGCTGGAGCTGAAAGTAGGCCAAAGCCTCATCAACGCAATTCAGATCCTGGCGTTGAATGTTTTCGATCAGTGCAATCTCGAGCGACTCCCGATCCGAAGTTCTGCGAATCACGATTGGGATTTGCTTTAGGCCGGCCATCTTCGAAGCACGAAGACGGCGCTCACCCGCAATGAGTTCGATTTTCCCGGTCGGCAGTTTTCTGACGATGAGTGGCTGAATTAGGCCAGTTTCTCGAATCGAATTCGCGAGTTCTTCAAGCGCGCCGGCATCAAAGTCCCGGCGCGGCTGATACGGGTTGATTTGGATCTCTTCCGGCGCAATGAGACTGATTCCTACCTGACGGAGAGCCATCGGATCTGCGGCGACAGGGACTGCTGGTCCCGCTGCAACCGCGCCAGAGCCCAAGTTCATCGATGTGTTTTCGCTTCCTTCCGCGCTCGCCTGAGGTGCTGGCGGAGCTGCGTTGGGGAGAAGCGATGCGAGTCCTTTTCCTAATGCCATCTTTTGAGCCACTGTCGTTACTTCCTCTCATCAATTCAGGACTGTTCAGGATGCGGGCGCAGTTAGAACTTCGCTTGACCCATTTCCATCGTCGATCCGGGCGCACCCTGCGTCAGCGGCGCTGGGGCCGCTAGATGTTTCGGGGCGTTTCTATTGAGAACCTCTTTGGCTAGATTGAGGTACGCAAGGCACCCCTTGGAATCGATGTCGTAGAGGAGAATCGGCTTTCCAAAGCTCGAGCACTCACTCAGGCGGACATTTCGCGGAATGACTGTTTCAAAGACGTGCTGAGGAAAGTGGGTTCTCACCTCTTTCACGACTTCGTTCGCTAGATTGTTTCGTCCATCAAACATCGTCAGGACGATTCCCTCCTCTTGGAGAGCTGGGTTGATCGACTGACGGATTAATGTGACGGTGTGCAGCAATTGGCTCAGGCCTTCGAGTGCAAAGTATTCGCACTGCAATGGGACAAGGAAGCTGTCTGCTGCGGTGAGACAATTAACCGTGAGAAGTCCCAATGATGGGGGGCAGTCGATGAGGATGTAATCGTACTGATCTTTAATCTCGGCGATTGCAGCCTTTAACTTCCCCTCACGGGCAAAGGCTGAGACGAGTTCAACTTCTGCCCCGGTGAGGTCGTGGTTTGCTGGCGCAACGAAAAGAGTTTCAATTTCTGTTGATCGGATCACGGCTGAAAGCGGCGCTTGCCCGATCAGTGCTTCATAAATGGTCGGATGGCCAACGAGGCTAGCGCGATCTACCCCTAACGCCGAAGTCGCGTTGCCTTGTGGATCAAAATCGATCACCAGGACACGCTTTTCGGCAATCGCTAGCGATGCAGCAAGATTCACCGTGGTGGTGGTTTTTCCTACTCCACCCTTTTGATTCGTTAGTGCAATGACTTTTCCCATGGGATCCCTTGAATCGGCTCTGGAGACTTTGTGGTGAAGTCTCCAGAGCCTAATCTCTGTGGTTGTGGTTGGGTTGGGTAATCACTTCTTCGAAAAAGGCCGTCTTTTGGCTCTCTTCTAAAATTTCTGGCGATCGCTCACCTTCTAATAGGAAGAGTAGCCGTGGTTTTTTCCTCCTGCAAGGGAGAAAACGAAATAAGTTGAACGATTTTTGCTAATTCTGAATAGGCGAATGTTCCACGTGGAACATCTTCACATTTGGTTAATCAACGACGAGCGCTGAAGGACGATCAACTTGCGTTGCTTCTTGATGACATTCCCTACCTCGTAATCGATTGTCTCGATCACTCGGAGAGCCTTTCGAGCCTTCTTGCTCTCAAAAGAGTCCCATTCAGCATTCCAAGAGGGCCCTTTCAATAGAACGAGTGTGTTCCACGTGGAACAATTCTCAATCCATGCGTAAATTCGCGAAATCGGCCCAACCGCGCGGCTAATAATCGTGTGAATCTCAGGATTCTTCCTCAGAATCACCTCGCCACGCTCACCTACTGCGGTTGCATTGTCGATCTCAAGCGCATCGATCGCCCTTTGGAGAAAATCCGCCTTCTTCTTCTCAGAATCACTCAGCACGATCTGAAGATCGGGGCGAACAATAGCCAGTGGAAGACCTGGAAGACCTCCGCCTGAGCCCAAATCAAGAACGCCCCCACGAAAATAGAGGCCCTCCGCGAGGATACGGACATCTCCGAGATGCTCCTCATAAAAATCTACCGGAGAGGTGATGCGAGTGAGGTTCTGCAAGTCATTCTCAACTAAAACAGCCTCATAATAAGCCTGAAGTCTTGATACTTGCCCTTCCGAGAGACCTGGCCACCGGGATAGAAGTTCGCGGATCTCCATCTCTATCTCCGAACTTCCGGCGAGGTTGATTGCGACTTCACCGAACCCATCTTCAGAAAGATCATCAGATTAGCGATAGCCGCCGGCGTCACCCCTTGAAGTCGACTAGCCTGGCCCAAAGTTTCAGGGCGGGTCTCTGATAGGCGGAGCTGAATCTCCGCGGAAAGACCAGGAACCTCCCGATAATCCAGATCCACCGGCACGCTCATGAGTTCACTCTTTCGAATGCCCTCCAAGAGCTCCTCATCCCTACGGATATAACCCTCATACTTAATCTGAATCTCAACCTGTTCTACGACATCCCTGTTTGGAGAGAATGACGCACCGAATCCAGCTTGAACCAAATCCTCGCAGGTGATTCCTGGACGACGAAGGAGGGATTCGCCCGTAACACGGTCACGAATCAGCGGCTGGCCGCGCTGCGTAAACCAATGCTCCGATTCGGGACCGGGCACGAGTGCAAAAGCCTGAAGATCACGACGCAATAAGTCGATATCCTCGCGCCTTTTCTCAAGAATGCGAAATTCCCTCTCACCCAACGTTCCGAGACGGAACGCCTTCTCGCTTAAACGCAAATCCGCGTTGTCCTCGCGGAGGAGAAGTCGGTGCTCCGCACGCGAAGTAAACATTCGATAGGGCTCATCCGATCCCTTGAGAATCAGATCATCGATCAAAACTCCGATGTAGCCCTCTTCTCGACCAATCGAGAACGGATCTCTCCCCTTCGAGTGGAGTGCGGCGTTTACGCCGGCAATCCAACCCTGTGCACCCGCCTCCTCGTAGCCCGAAGTGCCGTTAATCTGACCTGCGGTGAAAAGACCGGAAACATCCTTGGATTCTAGGGTCCGCCGAAGCTGTCTCGCATCGACGGCGTCATATTCAACCGCATAGCCAAACTTGGTGAATTCCGCGTTCTCCAGACCCTCAATGCTTCGAACGAATCTCTCCTGAACCTCCCTAGGGAGACTGGTAGAGATCCCATTGACGTAGATCTCGTCCGTATCTAGGCCCTCCGGCTCTAGAAAAATTTGATGGCGATCCTTCTCCCTAAACCGCTTCACCTTGTCTTCAATCGAAGGACAATACCGTGGACCTATTCCCGTGATGGCTCCCGTAAAAAGCGGTGAAAGATGAAACGCCTCTTCGATAATCCGATGAGTATTCTCATTAGTATAGCTGATGTGGCAAGGAACCTGAGGAAGCTCCGGGAAGCGTGAAGCTCTATAATAGAACGAAAACGGGAGGGGTTTCTCGTCTCCGGGCTGAATGTCCAACTTATTGAAATGAATCGATCTTTTATGGAGCCGGGGTGGGGTTCCAGTCTTCAATCTCCGGAGCCTAAAGCCTAAGTCCTTGAGATTATTGGACAAACTAAACGCAGCGGAGTCGCCTACTCGACCTCCGGCTGCCTGCTCCGCACCCGTATGCATCACCGCCGCGAGGAAAGTTCCGGTAGTCACAACTACCGTATGGGTGAGGAGCTCTTCCCCAGTAGATAGTTTAAGACCTCGCACTTTGCCGTGTTCAACGAGGACTTCCGTCGCCTCAACTCCTAAAAGCGCTAATCCGGGCACGCCGCGTAGGCGCTCCTGCATGCGCAAAGCGTAGAGCTTTTTATCGCATTGAGCTCGTGACGAACGTACTGCCGGCCCTTTGCTTGAATTGAGGCGTCTGTACTGGATGGCGGTCCTGTCAGTATTCTCGCCCATCACGCCACCTAAGGCGTCGATTTCCTTGATGAGCTGGCCCTTTGCTAAGCCACCCATCGCAGGGTTGCAGGACATAAAACCGATGCGGTCCGGGTTCATCGTCAGGAGTGCGGTGCGCGCGCCCAATTTGGCAGCGGCAACAGCGGCCTCACAGCCCGCGTGTCCTCCCCCGATGACAATGACGTCCCAGATCTCTTTTCCCATGGAGCGAGGGGTGTACCTTCCTTGGCTCTTTGAGTCAATTTATGGGTCCGCTATCCTCTAGAAATGAACTCGCCTTATATGACCGCCCTCTTGGTAACGGCTCTCTTTGGCCATCCAACCGCCGAAGCATGCGGGAATAAATTTGCACGGCCCCTTTCATCCCTGAAGTGGAAACAAACTCAGCAGGAACTACGAGCCAGAAAGCCCGCCTCAGGAAACAGCGTCGACTTTGCGGCAGGCCACCCCGCTCCTGCGATCGAGGCACGGCTTGGGAATCTGTTTATTCAACATCTCGGTGAACCTTCCGAAGGAACGACTCTCAGCATTCCAATTCGGTTTCTGAAATCAAACTTCCGCCCCTTCGGTGATCAACAAACCAATGCGAGCGTCGAGTTTGGACCTCATTGGACGCATACAGAACCACCACTCATCGTCGTACAGAAGAAAGCGGCGGACGGAACGGTCACCGTAACTCCCCTATTTCATCCCAGTCTGAACGTGACGGAGTGGTCATTGCAGAAGAAGGGCTCGATCCAATTCATTCGGCCTAAGGGATGGTCGGATTGGTTCGTCTTTCGCCTCGAAAGCCAACATCTTCCCGCTGAGAAGATGGTCAGCGACTTCCCCGCCCAATCTCGAGCTTTGTCGAACGAGAGGGGGTTGCCTGATCCAGAAAAGTTGAAAACGCGCGCTCAAGCAATTCAAAAGACCCCCTTCGAACTTCTTGGCGAAGGTCATCTCGGCCAAGGCTACACTTGGACGCCTTTTGAGTACTCTCCTGTCCACGGCAACTTCCCGGATGCGCAAGGAAGACCCACCGCCACTGGCCGCGGATGGACCTGGCTCGTTGAAAGGGGGCCGTTCTCGCCTCTTAAGCACCTCTACAGCTGCTTTGAACGCAGAAACCCAGAGCGCGAAAAACAGCTCGGTGTCCCATCGGGAAGCGGCTGGCACCACGTGGGTGATCCTGCCGAAACCCTCGTAAACTCACTCGAGGATCAACCCCTTCTCGCGGCTCTAGGAGAGGACTCCTATGAACCCGCCCCAGATCATGGATTCGCCTATGGGCTCAATGGCTTCATCACCGCGAAATGGCTCCAACCGAAGGATGCCTTCTACACAAAAAAGGGGCAGTTTCACTGGTACGCCATCACGGCGTCCAGAGAAGTATGCGCCGAAATCTGGGTTCACCCCTGTGAGCCGAATCTAAGCAATCAATGGGGCATGAATTGTTCGTAGGAATAGAAAATTTGGAGCGGGTGATGGGGTTCGAACCCACGACCTCAAGCTTGGGAAGCTCGCACTCTAGCCAACTGAGCTACACCCGCCCACGTATTCACGAACTGACCGAACGAAGCAGTAGCGAAATTGCCGCGCGCGCGCAAGGACCCATAGGACCTAAATCTCGCACGTCTCGCAAACTCGACCCGCCTCCAGCACCTGTTTCGCGCGGCTCTGATCGCGATAGACCGTAATCCCTTTGCACCCCGCGCTATAAGCCAAGCAATACGCCTCTTCGACATCTCGCACGGTCGCGTCTACCGGAAGGTTGATCGTCTTTGAAACAGCACTATCGGAGTGCCGTTGAAACGCCGCTTGCATGAGAACATGCTCACTAATCGAAAGTCCGTATGCGGGCGACCACGCTGGGCCCAAAAGTCC
>JBEIOW010000233.1:0-4372 GCA_040377385.1 Bacteriovoracaceae bacterium
GAGATTTTTGTGGATGACCCCAAGGCCGCCCTCTTGCGCCATGGTGATCGCGGTCTTGCTCTCGGTGACCGTGTCCATCGCGGCCGTGATGAGAGGAATCCGGAGCCGGATACGCTTGGTGAGCTGAGTACTGAGATCAACCTGCGAGGGCAGCACCTCCGAATAGCCGGGGAGCAGCAGCACATCGTCGAACGTGAACGCTTCCGTCAACTCTTTCATCCCAAATCCTCCTGTTCAATCTCTAGCGGACTTTCCAAATCTTCGTTGCTCGTGCCGAGGCGCGCGGGACCGCGCACGTAGGACTGATATTCACGCGAGTCGCCGACGTAGTTCTCCGCACTCTGCTTGAGGAAGGCGAGCTCTTCGGGCTTCAGCGGACGCGCCACCTTGGCCGGAGCGCCGATCACGAGACTGCCGTTCGGGACGATGGTCCCCTTGGTGACGAGTGCGCCAGCGCCCACGATACAGTCATCTCCGACTTGAGCGTCATCCAGAACAATCGCTCCCATGCCGAGCAGGACGCGGTTGCCAATCGTACAGCCGTGGAGCGTGACTCGGTGGCCGATCGTCACGTCATCGCCGATCGTGAGCGGGCTCTTCTTGCGCGTCACGTGGAGCATGGAATGGTCTTGGACGTTGGTGCGCTTACCGATCTTGATCCAATGAACGTCGCCGCGGATGACGACTTGGAACCAAACGCTCGAGAGCTCGCCGATCTCCACTTCCCCGATCACATCCGCGGAAGGCGCGATCCAGGCGGTTTCGTGGATCTGCGGCCATTTTCCGTGGTGGGGAAGGATCACGCGACGACTTCTCCTGTTCTCAGTTCACCGCTTCCGGCATTCGGCGGCGGAAGACGCTCGGCAAAACCAGCGTCTTCGATCAGCTCACCGTGAAGGGAGAGCGAGGTGGAATCGACGATCTTCACCGGAATGATTTGGCCCGTGAAATTGCGAGCCGAATCCGTAACGAAGGTCACCGCGCGCATGCATTCACTTCGGCCAGTCCAGACGCGTTCTTCGCGGGGAGCGGGCGAGCTTCGTGTCTCAGCGCCAGCGCGTTTCTGCGATTTCGCCAAACCTTCGACCAAGATCTCCATCGTCTTCCCGACGCGAGCGGCGTAGGTCTCGGCCGAGATCTCCATCTGGAGCTTAAGCAGGCGGTTCAGGCGATCGTTCTTCACGTCATCGGGCACGTCGTCCGGCAGCTTCGCGGCGCGTGTTCCGGGACGCGGCGAATAGGCGAAGGCATAGACGTTGTCGTAGCGAACGCGGCGAAGCAGCGCGAGCGTCTCTTGAAATTCCTCTTCGGTTTCGGTCGGGAATCCCACGATGAGATCAGTGGAGAGACCCACGTCCGGGCTCAATTCACGCAGGCGATCCATCTGGGCAATGTAGTGCTCGATCTGGTGATGGCGGCCCATCTTCTGGAGCACGCGATTCGAGCCGCTCTGAACAGGCAGATGCAGATAAGCCGAGAGCTTCGCTACTCCTCCCTGGTCTGCAGGCGCGTAGCACTCGATCAGCTCATCGCTGAAGTCCAGCGGATGGGATGACGTGAACCGGATGCGGCGCAACCTCGCCAGCCGAGGATCTTCATCGAGTGCACGCAAGAGCTGTGGGAAATTTTCCTCGCCGGCGCGCGGCCCAACTTTGCCGATCGGGTTGTGGAGCTCAAGCGGCGCGCGGCTCTTCTCGTTAGGATTGCCTTTTCCGAAGGAGTTCACATTCTGCCCTAGCAGCGTGACCTCACGAACCCCGCGCGCGACGAGTTTCGCCACGTCTTCCACGACTTCGTCGATCGTGCGGGATTTCTCCCGACCCCGCGTAAACGGAACGATGCAATAAGTGCAAAACTTATCGCAGCCCTTCATGATGTTGACGAAGGCCTGCGCCTTTTGGCCAAGCACCTTGGTCTCCGTCGAGTAGTCGCGGCTCTTGTCGAACTCCGCGTAAACCAGATGGCGCTCGCCGTGCTGCGCGCGATGGACGATCTCGGGCAGGTTGTCGATCGCGTCGGTCCCGAAAACGAAGTCGACGTAGGGCGCGCGCTTGAAGAGGCCCTCTTTCTCCAACTGACCCACGCAACCGCCGATGCCGATGATGGGGCGCGGGCGCTGATCTTTCTTGGCTTCGTGATGGTAGACGCCGAGCGTGGAGAGCGCCTTGTGAACAGCCTTCTCCCGCACGGTGCAACCGTTGAGCAGAATGAGCGAGGCGTTGTCAGGAGTGGTGGATTCAGTGAGACCGGATTCGGTGAGGAGCGCCGCCATGCGTTCGGAGTCCGCCACGTTCATTTGGCAGCCAAACGTCTTGATAAAAAAACTGCCGCCAGTGGGGGCGGCCGATTCCCGCGATTCGCTCATGCTCTTCTTTACCGCTGTTCTTGATCGCTCTACTTAATCGCTCTACTTAATCGCTCTTCTTAATCGTAAGTGGCGAATCTTTATCGCAAAAACGGTGAAAGAGCCACCGCCTAACGCGGCCGCGCAAGTCTTCGAAAGGTCTCGCCTAAGCAGGTGGAATTCCAGCGGAACTAAGCCTGTTACCGACCCGAGCGTTCCCGCAGACGCCGAAGGGCGGCGGTGATCAGGTGATCCGGGTCCGCTCCGTCCGATGGACAGGACGAAAGCCCGTATTCAAGCGAGCCTCCCTCGGAATATCCGAGGGACCGCTGGATCCTCCCGATCAGCCCGGGCGCGTCCTCCGGCTTACAATCGTCGAGCACGAGAGCCACCGCTCCGTGCTCGGCAAGCGGATACACGGCGTCCGTCGAACGAAACAAACTCTTCTGAACCCGCCTGCGAAACGTCGCGACGTCCTCGCCGGTGGGAATCCAAATCAACCCGAGCGCAACCGAGCTCAGCTCGTGGCTTGCGGCGTGAGCGCGCGAGGCGAGTACCGCGCGCAGTCCTTCTTCATCCTCGAGAGCGGGCAGCTCAATGCAAAGGTGCGTGTGGGTATCCTGAAAAACGCGGAACTCCCCACGATGCAACCGGATGATCTCATGCGCGAGAAGAAACTCGCTGCCGAGGCCTTCTTCTTCACGGGTCAGGAACTCTTGCTCGCTCGCGAGCGTCCCGCGGAACGCGGAACCCGGGCTACGCACGCCGGCCTGGATTCCCGCTTGGGCCTCGGACCAAGCCTGCTCCCACAGCGCTCGCTTCGTCGCATCGAGCTCGAAAATGAATTCCACCGATCGCGTATCGACACGCACCTGGAGCACGCTCGCTTCGCGGGTGCGCGAGGCCAGAATGTGCAGGCAAAGATCGATGGCGCGCCCGAGCTTCTGGGGATCGGCGAGCACGGGTTGCTGAACGGCCTCCCCTTTCACCGCGGGGCGGATTACGTCGACCTGAATCCCGCGATCCCGGAGGAGAAGCTTGCGTGCCGAGACGCGAGCATCGACGAGGCGTTCAAGATCCAGCTCGCGCAGCTTCACGTGAAAGACACCGCTCTCCAGAGAAGCCACATCGAGAATGTCGTTCAATGCATGGTGGAGGCG
Organism: Bacteriovoracaceae bacterium; assembly: GCA_040377385.1. Lineage (GTDB taxonomy): Bacteria > Bdellovibrionota > UBA1018 > UBA1018 > UBA1018 > JBEIOW01. The sequence goes on from JBEIOW010000233.1 coordinate 3,505, forward strand.
ATCCGCGTTTCGACGGGCGATCGCGACGAGCTCTTCAGGCCGAAAGTCGCCGGCCTGGCCCATCTCGAGCAGACTCAGCGAATTCAGGATGCTCATGAGCGGCGTTTTGAGCTCATGCGAAATCAGGGAAAGAAGGTTGGACTGAAACGCACGATAAAGGGCCTCATCCTGAGGCTGGAGCTCAGGAGCGCGGACGGCCGAAGTCGCCGACGAAGTCTCAGGACTCGTCGTCTTCGAAGTCGTCTTCCTCTTCTTCGTCGTCGCTGTCTTCGTCGTCTTCATCGCTATCTTCTTCTTCACCGTCTTCGCCAAGGACTTGAACCTTGGCGATCCAGCCCTCTTCGAGCGGATCATCTTCCAGCGTACTGGAATCCTGCTGGAGGCCGGTATTCACCTCAACTACTACGCAATCAAACGGTGCGGGAATCTCCACGCGACCATGCGTTCCCTCGGCGGCACCCAGGGTTTCCTTGGCGGTAAACTCATCCCCGTCCACGGGCAGCTCGAGCCGCTCAATGGAGCCCGTCTCCTCGATACCGAGGCTCGTCAGGCCCATCAGCACGCCGTCATCGGTTTTACGGAACCAGACTCGGCCTTGATTGAGTTCGCCTTCGCTCTTTTTTTTCATCGGTAGATCCATTCTGGCACGGAAGAAGCGCTCTCGTCTTCAAGATCGACCCGGATTTTTCCGATCCGTTCCACATGACGTCGGTCCATCCTCGCGAACTCTCGACTTACCCCTCCCGCCTCGTCACGGCGGAAGTGAGTGCACAGGTGACCGTCAAAGAATCGGCGGACGCCACTTGGGTGACGCTGCACTGGTCGCGCTTCTCTGGTTCTCTTCTTCTCCTCCTCGCCGCCGCCGCGA
>JBEIOW010000384.1:0-2967 GCA_040377385.1 Bacteriovoracaceae bacterium
CACGCGGTCGAGCGTGACGGAGTCGGAACGGTCCAGGCGATCGCTCTCCACCAGAGAGCGCACGATCATGTCCCAGTAAGGACTGCGGCCGCGACCGCCACGGGTGTAGCGGGTCTCCATATAGACCGCGAAACCCTCGAGCATCCACGACGGCCAGAGTGAGTTGGGGAGGAAAACGTCGCCGAACGCGATCCGAAGCGCTTTGTAAACCCAGCCCGACGTGACGTCGATGTTGAGTAAGTGGGTGTACTCGTGAATGACGAGGAGTCTTAGCCAGTCGTCGTAATGCGTGGTGCTGAAGTGCGGATCGGGCGGCGTGAGAAAAAGCACGATCCCGAACCGCTGAACCGCAGTCGCCAACCCGTTGGCCGCGTCCTGGTTGTTTGTGAGAACAACTTGGGTCTTCGTGCGGGGCTCCCATTTCAGGGTGGGAGAGAGCGCGCGGTGAGCTTGTTCGAAATAGACGGCGGTCTTGCGTGCGGCGGGCTCTAGCTCCTGGGGAAACGTCACCCGGAAGTGCTCGGTCGTGATCGTCTTCCAATCCCAGAACGGGGAGAAGCCGAGCGATTCACCGATTCCAAACCGCGGCGCGGAGTGCGAGAGGGGTTCGGAGGATTCGGCGGGAGCGCACGTCAGAGCAAGCGCGAATAACGCGATCTTCGCGGCGGAGGTGAGGGATCGTGAGGTCCGGGAAGAGTGCGGTTGGCGCATGCGGCTTTCGGTCTTTCTCTAGGTTGAGAGTCTTGGCTTTAGAAGTTCACGAGAAGGTTCAAGGGGAATTCTGATAGGGCGCGACGCGCGCGACCTGTGCAGTAACCCCGCCGGGCAAGGTCAGGGCTTGACCCTCCAAAGCTTGCGTTTTTCGCAGGATTGCCAGCGCGACGAACTCGCCGTCGTCATTGACCGCGGAAGTGAGGCGCCCCGAGTCCCACGCGGTCGGAATGCTTGGCGCGGGCCCCACTCCTCGTAGCAAGCAGAGGCGCTTGGCGGGCGCGCCGAGCGAAATGATTTTTTCGAGCACTTCTTGGCCAGGGTAGCAGCCCTTATTGTCCGCGACGGAATTCTTGAGTCCGACTTCAAGCGGGTTCGCTTCCGCCGTGATCTCGTGATCCACGCGCGGGTAAAGCGCGAGGATCCGTTTGCGTTCAAGCTCGGCTTCCAACACATCAGCGACGGTGGACAAGCGCAGTTCATTCCGAATGGCGGAATGCTCGCTGGCCGGGGCCCAGATCGCCGTCCAGGGTTCGCCGTACTCTTGGGAGGACCGATGAAGGACGATCCGTTCTCCGGCACGTTCGCAATGAAACGGGCGATGCGAAGGGTGCTGGAAGATCCAGAGGACCTCGCCGCCGTGCTCAACGCGTTCGAACTTCTCCGCAAAGTGAAACTGCTCGAGGGCATCGCCGAGAGTGCGACTGGCGTGGCCCTCCGCACCTCCCTCGCATTCGATCAGATATTCGTTTTCATCCAGCTGCCAGAGGAAGAACGCACCCAGGATCTTGCCCTGGGCATTGAGCAAGGCTGCCGGCGTCCCCCTGCCCGGGGTAAGCGCGCGTAGATTCGCCGTTGTCATTCGGTGCAGGTAATCGCCGGCATCGGGCCCGACGAGGCGGAAAGCGCTCCAGTGGGAGCCGTTTGGAGGGATTGCGGCGCGAATTTGGGTCACGCCAGGAGAGTAGCAGTCCCGCCGAAAAGGGCAATCGCTTGAAACAGGGGTACGCCCCCGGTAGGGTGCCCGAAAGGTGCATTTCCCGATGTCGAAACGGACTAAATCCCAGTATCTCCGCGAACTCCCCGATCAAGCCAAAGTCGATAGCCCCTTCCTCGTGAAGTACAGCTCCGTCGCCGTAGGCAAGACCGGAAAGCCCTACATGAACCTGGTTCTCCAGGACAAATCTGGCGAGCTCGAGGCTCGGATCTGGGAAGGGGTCGCGCAGTATTCGGGGCAGGTGACTCAGGATGCTTTCATCTGGGTGACAGGCAAGTGCCAGATGTTCCAAGGCCGCCGCCAAATCGTCATTCATGAGGCGCAGGTTCTGCGCGAGGACGAAATCGATCCCGCTGACTATGTTGCAGTCGGCACGCTCGACCCCGAGGCGCTTTACGCGCAGCTGATTGGCTACGTCCAATCGATGAAGGATCCCCATTATCGCGCGCTGGCCGAAGTGATTCTCATCGAAGATGAGGAAATCGTCTCGCGCTTTAAGCGCGCCCCGGCCGCAAAAAGTGTTCACCACGCCTATAAAACCGGCCTCCTTGAGCATGTCATTTCGATAACGGCGACGCTCGATTTCATGGCGGGCCACTACGGCAAGATCCTCGACCGGGATCTGCTTTTCTTGGGTGGATTCTTTCACGACATCGGCAAGCTCTGGGAGCTCAGTTACGATCGGGTGACCGAGTACACCACCGAAGGAAAACTGATCGGTCATCTGGTCATGGGCGTGGAGCTCATGAGCGACAAGATTCGCATGCTCGAAGCGACACCCGGTCGGCTGCCCGGAGACGGAAAATTTCCCGAGGAGAAGAAGCTGCTCGTTAAGCACGTCATTCTCGCCCACCACGGGCAGCTCGAATATGGCTCGCCGAAACGGCCGAAGTGTCTGGAGGCCGTGATCGTGCATTACATCGACGACCTGGATTCGAAGGTGAACGCGATCCGCGGCTTCATCGAACAGGACGCCAATCCGGGTCGTTGGACGGCGCTGAACAAGATGTACGGGCGCTACTTCTTCAAACCCGACTGGGCTCAACCGGAGTCCGAATCGGCCGGGCCCGCGGAGATTTAGTTCTTTAGGAATAATTCCTCGAGGGCGTGAAACTTTTCTTTGCCGGAATAGTTTTAGGATTTCGTTAAGTTGAATATTAATGCTCTAAGTCATTGAAATCTGGCCTTGTCTACGGAGACTTGGCTACGCTAAGTCCTAGTCTCAAGGGGTGGCAATGATTCAACTTGTGGATTCTTCG
>JBEIOW010000459.1:0-2489 GCA_040377385.1 Bacteriovoracaceae bacterium
CATGCCCGCCGCGAGAACCTCGGGGTCCGGCGTATATGCGCCTAATAGAACTTCAGGGAAGAGGAGGAAGACCGCACAGAACGTGGCGGCAAAACCCACTCCGAGGGTAAGCGCGCGCCAACCCCACATTCGGGCCTCGGCGTACTGACCTCTCCCTAGGCTTTGCCCGACCAGCACCGCCGCCGCCGAGCCCAACCCAAGCGGCACCATGAACGTCTGACTCGCGAGGTTCAACACGATCTGGTGGGCCGCGAGCTGAACTGCATCCAGACGGCCCGCTAGAATCGTCGTGAAAGCGAAAATCCCCACCTCAAAGAGCATATAGAGGCCTGCGGGCAACCCCATTCTGACGATCTCCCGCATCGTCGCCCAGCGGGGCGTGGGCGACCAAGTGCTGAGACGCTCACGCGACCGCACGACCCATGCGATCGCGACCAACGTAAAGGTCCGCGAGAATAGCGTAGCCCAAGCCGTGCCCACGGCGCCGAGCGCGGGAGCGCCGAACTTACCGAAGACAAAGGCATAGTCCCCGATCGCATTCACGAGATTGGCCGCAAGCAAGATCCACATCGCCTGTCGAACTTCGCTCATCGCCTGGAGGTACTGACGAAACACCGTGAAGAGCAGCGATGGCGGCAGGCTCCAAAGCAGGAGCCGTAAGACCTCTCCGGCACTCTCCGCAACCTCCGGCTGAACCCCCATTTCCCCGAATCGGAACGACAACCATTGCATCCCCACCATGAGCGGCAAGCACACCAGGGTCGCGATCCAAATTCCCTGAATGGCGTAATTTCGGCACGCCTCCCGGTCACCGCGTCCAAACGCGTGCGGAATGAAGTAGTCCAGGCTGCTCAGAATGCCGATCCCAAAAACCAGCCCCCAGGCGAACGCTGCACTGCCGATCCCCACCGCGCCGACGGCGACTGGCGAAACCCTCCCGACGAAGAGGAGATCCACCACACCCATGGCCATCATGCCGACGTAGCCGACGATGACCGGACCGGCAAGACGCAGTAAAGGCTTCACAGCAGGATTTGCAGGTCAGGGAGTTTCGCACTCGCTTGAATGACCGCGATGATTTCTTCCGGGGTTCGGGCGATCCACTCAAAAGTGTAGGCCACGTGTTTCCCGCCGCTGCTCTCGCGGCGATGAACCAGCTGCAAATCAGGGAAGCGCGCACGGAGATCCACCACACCCGCCTCAAACTCGGGCGTATTCTTACCTACGAATTTATGCAGATAGGAGAAAGGGAACTTCTCAACATCCTTCAGCAGCGCGCTCAGCCGTTCGTCCCATTCCATTCGCGAACCTCTCTCGTTTCAAGCGCTCTTACAGACCCAGCTTCAGGATCTTGATCGCCTTTTCGAGTTTTACCGGATCAAAGCGGGTTCCCATAGCGCCTTCTAGCTCGGCGATCGCGGACTTCTGGCGCGCCAGGAGCGGACCCCTTCCTTCTCCGACGCGTTCATCGAAGGCGTTCGCAATAGAAACGATCCGTGTGAGGTCATAAATGGAGTTGCCGCGCAGGCGTTTTGGATAGCCCGTTCCATCGCTGCACTCGTGGTGCTGAGCGACGATCCACTTGATCTCGTTCGGGGCGAGCCCTTCCTCTTCGAGCATCGCGAAGCCGATCTCGGGATGGGCCAACATCTTGGCCGCGACCTGGGCATCGTCGTCCGCGTCGCCGAGCGGCACCTTGGCTTTGCCGATGTCGTGCAAGAGCGCGCCGGCCGCGATGTTCTGCAGGATGACCGAATGCGAATACCCCATTTGCATCGCCAGGTACGTCGAGAGAATGCTGACGTTCACGGAGTGATCCACCGTGCCTTGGGAGAATCCCTGCAACTGAAGCACCGGCTTGATCGCGTAGGGTGCCTTCATCACCTGGTCAACGAGCTGTCGGCTCGCCGCGAGGACCTTCGCTACCGTTTCGCGAATCGGAGCCGCTGAGAAGATGTCATTCGCCGCCCGGCGCATATCTTCCCGGACCTTACGAATCTCCCTCTCCTCAGCCGTCTGCGGCTCGGGCGGACGTGGCGTCGCTGCCACCCAAGCGGTCCATGCTGCGAGATCGTCGTGTCTGACAAAAATTTGACGGATGCGCTTAGCGAGGAAGCGATCCATCGCCAGTCGGTCAATGACGTCTTCTTTGCCGCGAAACGTGATGAATCGGAAATCCAAGTAGAGGTAAACGGCACAGGGCAAAGGCTCACCTATGCGGATATCGGCAACCTCACAGGTGAGAAAACGTTCCGTCATGGCGTACAAAAATTCTTAAGCATCCGGCGGCGAATGTCCAGTTTGTCAGCATGGCTGTTGCACAATGTTTGCACACGCTGTTACCATTCTAGGCACTACATCACTTTCACGAAGTCGCATTCCCTTAGTAGGAAGGTTGGTTTCAACGTGGCGCAAATCGCTCTGACTCACCGGGAGAATTTCATGGGCAAGATCCGCATCAAGAACTCAGGGCTGAAATTTGTCGCGAC
>JBEIOW010000498.1:0-2203 GCA_040377385.1 Bacteriovoracaceae bacterium
CATGGAAGAGATGGTCAAGCGCGCGCAGCGTTCGATTCGTTTCGACTTCTACATCTTCGGTGGCCCGAGCGCCGAGAAGGTGGCCGATACGCTGATTCAGAAACACCGTGCGGGCGTCGACGTGCGGGTCATGATGGATTCCAAACTCGGCTCCCTCCCGACAAACTGGAAAGAGACGAAGCCCGTCCTGAAACGTCTAAAGGACGCTGGCGTTCCCGTTGTGTTCTACAGTGTGGCCGCGATTCTTCCCGAAATGGCGAAGAAGAAGACGATCGATCATAACAAGATCATCGTCGTGGATGAGGAAGAGGCGATCGTGGGTTCCACGAACTTCTCGACTAACTTCCTCGTTTATCACGATCTCATTGTTCATCTTCGGGGTCCGATTGCCCGCGATATTGCGCACCAGTTTGATTTTGACTGGCGCCGCTCACGCATGGAGCACGCTGGCGCCTCGCCGGAAAAGCCGATCTCGCCTCCTTCGGTTCGCGCCGAACCGTTCAACGGCATAAAGGCGTCTCATCCGGATCGCAGTATGGTGCGCCTTCTCAGCACCGGCGTTGGACGCTCGAATATTCTCCCGGCCATTTTGCGTGGGATCATGCGGGCTCAGACCAGCGTGGACGTGATGGTGCATGAGCTCGACGATCATCGGATCATGCGGGCGCTCGTTGAGGCTAAGCGGCGCGGAGTTCAGGTTCGCGTCCTTCTGGATCCTTGGTCCTCGATTGATCGCTTCTTGGGAGGATTGAAAGTTCCTCCAAGCATTCCGAATGCTGGCGCGATCAAGTACCTGCTCGATCACGGAGTTACGCCCCACCTGTACGTCGTCAGTGACGATCTCATCACCGCTCATATGAAAATGATGATCGTGGACGGGGAGACGCTGCACGCCGGGTCCGCTAACTGGACCGAAGCCGCGTGGGAGCGTGTGGCGGAAACGAACTTGGAAGTGGTCGGCGGTCGGGCGGTCAGCGAAGCCATCGAACAATTCGAGTCCGACTGGAGCACTCGGTCGAAACCCGCGCAAATGCCTTCTAAATCCGTGATGGTCCTTTACGAACTCTTCAAGAAGGGCTCCGAGCTACTCTAAGTCCCATGATACGCTCGTCGGCATGAGCAAGCCGACGAGTCAGCCATCCAACGAACATCTGAACGTCACTCTCGAGGAGACGCGTCTCTTCCCGCCTTCTTCGAGTTTTGTGTCTCGATCGAATTTACAGCCCGAAGCTTACCGCGAGGCGCTCGAATTGGGGCGGGCGGATCCTGAACGCTATTGGGCCGAAGCGGCGTGCGAGTTGGAGTGGTCCAAGCCATGGCAGAAGATCCTCGACTGGAAGCCACCGGTCGCCCGTTGGTTTGATGGAGGCGAGCTCAACGCATCGGTCAACTGTTTGGATCGGCATCTCGCCCAGTCTGGAGCCAAGCGTGCCCTCGTTTGGGAAGGCGAGCCAGGCGAGACGGTGACCTGGACCTATGCCGAACTTCACGCGGAGGTGGTCCGTGCCGCCGCGATCCTTCGCAAGCTTGGGGTGGGTTCAGGAGACCGCGTTGCGCTTTATCTTCCCCTGATTCCCGAGGCGATCGCGGCAATGCTAGCGTGCGCTCGAATTGGCGCGACTCACACCGTGGTTTTCGGCGGGTTCGGGAGTGAGGCGCTCAAAGACCGGATCCAAGACGCGCAGGCCTGCGCGGTAATCACAGCGGACTTTGGCTGGAGAAAAGGAGCAAAGCTCGCTCTGGAAGAACAAGTCAAGGTGGCGGTCACCAGCTGCCCCTCGGTGAAGGACGTCTTGGTGATTTCCCGCGAGCGTGCGGGAGAGCTTGCGGCGAAACCCTCGTCCAGTGGCGCGGGAGCGGAGGCTCGTCTCGGTTCCGCCCGTCGCCACGATTGGCATGGGACCGGCGCGAATTTGACCCCGGCAGAGGTTCGAGAGCTGGGCGCACCTATCCCCGTCCCCTCCGAGCACCCTCTCTATTTCCTCTACACAAGCGGCACGACGGGTAAGCCCAAGGGTCTTGTTCACACCACCGGGGGTTATCTGACCGGAGCCTTACGATCGTTCCGTACAGTCTTTGATATCCAGCCGGACGATCTCTACTGGTGCACGGCCGATATCGGATGGGTTACGGGTCACACTTACGTCACCTACGGACCCCTGGCTGCCGGAGCGAGTCTATTTCTCTACGAAGGCGCGCCCAC
>JBEIOW010000198.1:0-4873 GCA_040377385.1 Bacteriovoracaceae bacterium
CCCTGAATTCTCCACCGCTCACTGCTCAAAGCGTGCGCTCAGCCTTTCAACAGTCTCCTGTCTAAAGTTTTGACAGCTGCCCAGACACAGCGGGAATTTCGAATTCCGCAATCTGGCTTAACTCCTCGTTCTTTCAATGAATCCAGTTCGGCCCTCTCCTTGCTTAGTCATGCTCAAGAGAGAGCCGAGATGAAAAAGGAAACGACCCAAAACCTGCGCACCGCTAATCCAGGAAGAATCCTGGCGATGACTGCTGTCGCGCTCACCTTCGCTCCTTCGATCGCTCTCTCCGGAGAGATCGTCGTCGACGTCGCCGCAACCAGCGAGCACTCCGCCTACGATACGCGCAATGATTCTGGCTACGGCGCCGCTCCCATCGACGCCGTCGGCACACCGGGCACGATCGCAACTCCACAGCCCATGACCTATACGGATCCTCAATCCGGCCAGACTTACCTGATCCCTCCTGCGCCGACTTCATTCGACGCCAATGGAAATCCGGTCGCCGCTTTCCCCATCATGCCGATCCCCATGGCTACCCCGAGCGTGCTTCCGCAAGCTGCCGCCGATGGCCTCCCAGCGGATCAGTTTGCCGACGTCGCGCAACGTGAGCGCGAAATTGAAGACGACAAGGCCAAAGAAAAAGATCGCATCGCTTCCGCCCAGGCTTCTGTTGCGGCCCCAGCCGATGCCGCCGCACCGACGATCGACCTGAGCAAGGTGCCGCGTTTGTATGTTCAACCGATTGAAACTCGGGATGCCTCAATCGATGTCGCCGTCTCCGCGCGGTCCTCGACTCGCCTCCCCGTGGTCTGCAACGACGCGGAAATGATGAACGCCGTATTCCGGCTTCAGGCTCGCGACCAGACCCTGACCAAAAAACAAGTCGCCAAGATCGAGGCCCTCCGCGCGATGAAGGATCCCGAAGGCCGTCTTCTATACGCTGACGCCATTGCGCAAGCCGAGCGACCGATGCCTCGCCAGGTCGACAGCGGCAAAAAGTCCCTTAAGGACGATGCCCAAATTCGTGCCGAGACCCAGAGTCTGCTCTACGCCGGCCGGGCCGAGCAATCTCTGGAAAGCATTCGTGACGACCTTCACGAAGCCAAAGGCAAGATGAACGCGCGTATCCAGAGCCACATCGCGTTCCGCCGCGAGCTCAAGAGCAAAGGTTCCGACCGCGTTCAGTTTGGCCAAGCTGCCGCCCACTACATCCGCTCCTTCAAGAAAGAGTCGTCCGACCTGCAAAGCTGGGCGCGCTCGGTGGAGACGGCTTGTAAGAAATACTCGACCCTCAAGCGCATGAGTCGCTCGACGGCGTCCGCTTCCTCCAGGTAAAACCTGAGGACGATGTTTCGTCGTCCTTCCCGTCTCACCCTCATTTGCGTCAGCCTCCTGATCCTGGCCGCCGCGATTGCGTGGCGCACGGGCTGGCTCGAGCAGTGGAGCGAAGGCCTCTACCTCCGTCGAATCGTTGATCGCCGAATCGAAGCCGTCATCAACGACCTGCGGCCCAAGCTCCCTTTTGAGATTGTTTCCTGGGGATACGACTCCAAGTTCGGAGACCTTCGTCGCGGGAGAATCTCCGAGGTCCGAGTCGAACTGAGGCGCGCCCCCTACACGCTCAAGCTGCGCGGCCCGCTTGAGATCGACTGGATCTCCTCCGGAAAATCCTGGGTCGCTGTCTATCGCCCGACTCTGGAGTCGCTCGGTCCATGGACACTCACGAGCGCGACCGCCGAAATCTCCGCCGCGGCCAGCACGGCTCTCGACCGGCTCATCCGCATCGGCTTACGCACGGAGATGGCCTCGATCGCACTACCGGAGCTGGGTCTTGAGGCTGACGCTCCAAAGATCGAAGGTGGCTGGAACGACGAAACACTTTTCACCCAATTCGACGCGAAGGCCGTGCGCTTTGCGGATCCCGCGGATCCTCAGCGCGCAGGAGAAGTGACGGGACTCGCCTGGAGCAGCGAATCGGAGCTTCTGCTTCAGAGCGACCCTTCGCGAGAACCCTTGGGTCCAGGAACGGCGACGTTGGGGTTCGCGAGCGGCGCACTTGCTTGGGAAGATCTTTACTTCGAGCGCGCTTCTCCCCTGCTGATTCAAATCGAAGGCGACCCAAGAACAAAAAAGGCTCAAGCAAAAACGGAGATAGGCAGCCGCGCACAAACCCTTTCCCTTCAAGAAGACCGCGTCGCTTGGAAGCTGGATCGCCTCCCTCTCGCCGATCTTTGGAAAGGATTGGAAGGCGTACCTGCAGCCGCAGCCCTTTCGCGTGCGTGGACGCTTCGCGCCGGTACGCTCACGTCGACGGGCTCCAGCGCATGGCCGCCTTCCCTAGAGACGCTCGACGGTGAGCTTTCTCTACAAAATCTCCATGCGGAAAACGTAGCGCGCACCCTTGCCGCAAAAGGGCTCTCTCTCACACTTCCCCTCGGCGAACGCTCCCTGACTCGTCGAAACGTGCGGCTCGCCATTGAGCGAGGATATTTTCAGCGGCTCGGTTTTCGCCTGAATCCGGTCGAGTTTCAGATCCGTCGTTCCGCGCATGAATGGCGGATCGACTCTTTGCGGGACATCCCCGTGAGTTTCGATGGATTCACGCTCACGATCTCGCGCGCAAAGGGCTCGATCGGATCCAGCGAGTCCATGGTGACGACAGGCGCCCTGACCGAAGGGGTCTCGATCGAAAGCTTCCGCGCCGGACTTTGCCTCGAAGGCAAACCCCTCCCTCCGGCACGACTGGCGGTTCGGTTTCCAGTGATCGAGATCACCTCCAAGATGATCGATCTCCAAGGAACGTTCGAAGCGGCTCTTTTCGGGGGTAAAGTCGAGCTCAAGGATCTTGCGATCTACCACTACCTCAGCGAAACGCCGGAAACGGACTTCTCCTCCCAGTGGAGCGGGCTACGTCTGGACCAGCTCGGGGAGTGGGCCGGCTTTGGGCAAATGGATGGAGTCCTGCAAGGACACGCCAATCACGTCACGCTCATCGGAACCAATCCGACCCACTTCGATTTCCGCGTGGAAGCAAAGCCGTATCGCAAGGGCGACATCGTTTTCTCCCCCGAGGCGATGCGCAACACCGTACAACTCTTTGCCGCCGAGCAAATGGACGAGCTTCCGGGAATTGCACAATGGCTGGCGTTCGGGTGGCTGAGCCGCGTATTCGGCGGCTACGACATCGACTACGCCGGAATTTCCGTTTATTCGCACGAAGGCTCGATCCTCGTCGAAACCCTCGACCCACCCGAATTCTTCGCCAAAGAGCAGAAGCGATACATCCTCTACGGAAAGCGCTTCCGCATGCCGCTGCAATCCTTTCGCTACCCTCTTGTGATCGACGCCTCGGCCATGGGAAACTTCGTCAGGCACGTGAAAAGCCAGATCGAGGCCCTAGCTCAGGCCAAAAACGCCTCAGCCTCTGAATCCACCACTCAAGGGAGACCATCCAATGAACCTGCTCAAAAACCAGACCCGTCCTGCCTCGTGCCCGAAAATTTTTAGCCTGCTGCTTGCCGCCACGCTCGCGCTCTCCGCGTGCGTGACTGTGAACGTGAACTTTCCCGAAGGCGCCGTTCAAAAGGCCACCGATGACTTCGTGAAGGACCTCTATCGCGCGCGCGACCGCGGAGCCAAACCTGACGTCGCCCCGGCGCCGTCGACTAGCGCGCCCACCTCGGCCATCGACTTCCTGATCCCCTCCGCGATGGCCGACGACTCCTTCGTCGTGAAAACTCCCGCCGCACTCGCGATCCGGGACAAAATGAGCGCGATGGTGAACGAAGTCCTGACCCACAAGCGCAGCGGCGCCCTGGGTGAAACCAACGATGGCCTCCTCGTCATCCACCAACCCGACCAGGTGAAAAAACTCCAGGTCGCGCGCGTGAAGCAAGTCGTTGAAACCGAGAACGCGAACCGGATAGCGCTCTACAGTGAAGTGCTCGCCGCCAACGGACTCAAACCGGCTCGCCTGAAGGATGTTCGAGTGAGCTTCGCGCGCTCGTTCCAGGCGGAATCGCCAAGCGGAACGTGGCTACAAGAAGCCGACGGAAAGTGGTCGCAAAAGAAGTAACGATTAAGGCGGCTGGCATTCCTTCGCCACCCCCTCCCAAGCGTGCGTCGTCGGCTCAATCGCTCTGCTCAAGGCGATGTTGAACACGAAAGGCTCTCCGGCCCGTGGGTCGGGACCGGTCCAGTCCGAGCTCTTCGCGTTTGAGGAATCGCCCTAAACGCAGAGATCGAACCGACGACGCAAGCGAACCCTCCAAGATTGGTCCGCCGTAGCTTGGATTTCCCCCGACCCACTACAAAGCAACGCGCGGGCCATCTCCGTCCGACGCGACTTCCCCATCACCTCGAAATAAAAGGCCGCTGAGCCTTCGACAGCCGTCCAGGTCGTGGACAGTGTCGAGGCACTCTACGATTCTTCCGTGGTTGATTGCTCCGTGGTTGATTGCTCCGTGGTTGATTCGATTTCCGCGGGAATCCAGCCAAAATCAGATTCGTTGACAACATATAAAGATATTGCTATATTCTTATATATGAAGCCTTCGACGGCCGGTCATCAGAAGCTCCTGGATCCGATCCGCGAAAACGCTCCGGCAGTCGCGGCCCGCCTCAAGCTGCTCGCGCACCCGCAGCGCCTCATGCTGCTTTGTCATCTGATTGGGGGAGAAAAAAGCGTCCAAGAGCTCACCCAATCTCTCGGCGTGAGCCAGGTGGTTGTTTCGCAGTTTCTGGCGAAGCTAAAAGCCCAAGGTCTCGTCGAGGGCCGCCGCGACGGGCAGTTCACGCGGTACCGAATCCACGACCCAAGAGTCTTTGACCTGCTCAAGAGCCTAAAAACGATTTTTTGCGAATGAACCCG
>JBEIOW010000185.1:0-5067 GCA_040377385.1 Bacteriovoracaceae bacterium
AGAACGGGCAAGTCGTGGATCGGTTTGCGCCGACCACGGAGCCCGAAAAACTCGCGCCAGAAATCGAGAAGGTTCTATGAAAAGTTTCTCTACGGGGTTGGCCTTGGTGATCGGTTTGCTTTTGAGTGCTTCGGTTTCGGCTAAAGAGCTGACGAAGGTGATCGAATACAAAGAGGGAGAAACGATGCTGGAGGGCTACTATGCCGTCGACTTCCGGCATCGGAACGCACCCAAAGCCGGGATTCTGATCGTTCATGACTGGAAAGGCCTCGGTAATCAAGCCAAGCGAGTGGCCGGCGAGCTCGCTCAGCTCGGCTATGCCGCGTTTGCGGTGGATATCTACGGCAAGGGCGTCCGGCCGACGACCAACGAAGAGGCCGGAAAGCTAGCGGGACAGTACAAATCGGATCGCAAGCGGATGCGGGCTCGAATTCAGGCGGGGCTCGAAGCGCTCAAGCGTGAATCGAAACTTCCGGACACGAAGATCGCCGCGATTGGCTACTGCTTCGGGGGAACAGTCGCGCTGGAGCTAGCTCGTGCAGGGGCTCCGGTAGCCGGCGTTGTCAGTTTCCACGGCGGCCTCGCCACTCCCACTCCGGCCGACGCAAAGAACATCCGCGCGAAGGTGCTCGTCCTTCACGGAGCAGTGGATCCGAATGTCCCTCCTGCGGAGGTTGCGGCGTTCGAAAAGGAGATGAACGAGGCCAAGGTCGACTGGCAGCTCGTTTCCTACAGTGGAGCCGTGCATAGCTTCACGAATCCGGACGCCGGAAACGATCCTTCCAAGGGCAACGCCTATAACGAGAAGGCGGATCGCCGTTCGTGGCAAGCGATGAAGAGCTTCTTTGAGGAGCTTTTCGCGCCGGCGAAGAAGTCCTAGTTCGGCGACGCGCTCGTCACGTGACGAGAGTTGAAAAGATAAAAGCCCGCCTCTCTTGCGAGGGGCGGGCTTTCTCTTTGGGGGGATGAGATCACCCTGGTGGGGATCTCTCGAGGCACTTCTAGAAACTTACCGGCGGTGATTGCCCTGGCTGATGAGGCCTTTGGCGTTCTGCAGCCCGATGGAAACTTCCTTACGAAGGAGGAGGTTATTGCGCTGAAACGCGCCACCGATTGGGGTGGCTGCGAGTACTGGCTTAAGGTCGCCGCCGCGGAAGAAGGAGTCGGCTTTGAGCTCATTGCCTTGCATGCGGTTGTAGAAAGCCGTGTGGTAGGTGACCGTCACGCCTTGAAGGGCCACGAAGCAGCGGCTAGGTCCGGAGATGTGGAGGCGGATTTCCCGCAGCATCCCGTCGACGGGGCGAAGATCTTCGCTCGCGATGATCGTCGTGCCGCCGCAAGGGTCTTTGGACTCTTCCACGATGGGAAGCTCGACAACGAGGGGCTCTGGAACTTCCAGCGTGCAGGCCATGCCGGGAGGGCAGATCTTGCGGACAGCGGCGGTGAGTTTCAGGGTGCGGGCTTCGTCGTTCATCACGATGCGGCCGCCGTCGAATACGCCGCCGGCCACGTGACCGGGCGAGAAACGTCCGGAGGTCAGGGACGCAGCGTATTCCGTCACCACGTCGGCCTGGGCCGAAGTGATCAGGGAAGTCGCTGCGAAGATCGTCATCAGTGCTTTCGTAAACATCGTCATCATCTCCAAAAGGGCAGTCAGTTAAGGTTCAATCTGGCCGCGTGTTGTTCGCGTGAGAGGGATTTACCGTGAGCGAAGGATTAGTGATAATGATTTAATTTGAACTATATTTATTATAAAAACTTATCAAGCAGAGAAGGGAGGGATCCTCTTGATGAACGCAAAAAAGCCCCGAAGAGTGCTCTTCGGGGCCTTCAGGGAGCGCTTTGCAGCGCTCGGTCTCATTCGGAGTCCTTACGGCTTAGCCGCGCAGGTGCTTGTCCGCGATCGGGAGCAGAGCCAGTTGGCGAGCGCGTTTCACTTCGCTCGTCAGTTGGTTCTGTTGGCGACGGCTCAGGCGGCTCACGCGGGCAGGGACGATGCGTCCGCTTTCCGTGAGGAACGGCTTGAGGGTCTCGACGTCTTTATAGTCAATGATCAGGTCGACCGGTGGGCGAGGACGACGACGGCGAAAAACTTCACCGCCTCCATCGCGATTCGCTTCGTCGTCGGATGCGCGCTTTCCAGCGCGGCCTCCGCCGCCTTCCACTTTACCGGTACCGGTTCCTTTGATTGAGCCTTCCATTGTTCTCTCTTACCTTTCCGCTTACTTCTTGCCTTCGACAAACAGGACGCGCTTACGAACCTTAGGGTCGTACTTCATCTTCTGGATTTTGTCGGTGGTCTTGGTCTTGTTCTTGGTCGACACGTACGTGTAGCCCGTGCCGGCACTCGAAACGAGACGAATCTTCTCACGCATGGCTTTCGATCCCTTTCGTTAGAGCGCTTATTTGGCGCGGTTGAATTTCTTGTTGAAGCGCTCGATACGCCCCTGCGTATCCATGAGCTTCTCTTGACCGGTGAAGAACGGGTGCGTGGCACTCGAAATTTCGATCTTGATCACCGGATACTCCTTGCCGTCGGTCCACTTCTCGCGTTCAGCGGGAATTTTGGTCGAGCGACTAAGGAAAGTGAAACCGTTGGAAATGTCCTTGTATAGGACGTCTTGATAAACTGGGTGGATCCCGTCTTTCATTTTTCTTCTACTCCTGAATGAGGGGACCGAACATTGCACAGCTATTGGCCTTTTGCATCATCAAATTCGCTGCCTAAATCAGATGGCGTCGATCCGCAAAAGGGCGAGAATGGAGAACGGATGAAACCTCCCCGGAGTCTGCTCTCAATTCTGATTCTTTTGGTCAGCCTGACGGGTGGGGCCGAGGAACTCGACGGTCGGGGCTGGTGGGCGAAGCTTGCTGAATGGTCGCAAGTTCCGCCTCAGAGCCCCCCTGTTCGCGCTCCTCGGGCGCCTCAGGGCCCGAAAAGAGCCGCCACAGTCCAAGGGGTGGACAAGGCCCCTTGGCAGACCTTGGGACCGATTCGAATCGAGGGCTGGATCATTCCAAATGAGATGGAGGAGGGGGAGATTGCCACCTTCCTGCTCTCCCGGGTGCCGGCGGGCTGCATTCATGTTCCGTTGCCGCCCCCCTCCAGCATGGTCTTCGTGCGAATGGTGCCCGGATCTAAGCGTCTCAAGGATGTAACGACCACCTTGCCCATCCAGGTGAAAGGGAAGTTGATCAAGGGCGGGCGGGTCGACTCTGAGTTTGAGATCGAAGCGGAATCCGTCGAAATCCTCCCGCATCCTTGATACTTTTTTCGGATGCAGATCGTTCTCCGTTTGGCCTTACCGGTTTCCGTGATCGTGGCCCTAGGTTTGGCCTCGGCGGCTTGCACGAAGCAATCGGACTCGGGAGCGGAGGGTACGGCTTCGGTCAACACTCAGATCAACACTCAGCCTGCGGCCGCGCGCGAGGCGTCTCCCTCCGTGAAGATTTGGAAGACACTTTCGCTCGTGGAACAAAACACCAAGACCATTCCGGCCGACGTTAAAGCTTTGCTGGGGCAAAAAGTGAAGGTCGCCGGATTTGCGATCGTCAACGAGCTCGAGGCGCCGGACAAGCTCGCGGAATTCCTGCTGACCCCCATCTCGGGGGGCTGCGTGCACGTGCCGCCTCCGCCGCCGAATTACGTGGTTCACGTTCGGATGAAAGACGGCAAGACTGCCGAGATGAGCATGGGGCCACTCGAGGTCGAGGGCGTGCTCAGTCTGCCTAAGAAAGAAAAGGACCGTGAGTTCTACAGTTTTGAACTCGTCGCGGATGCCGTCGAAAAGTTCAAGCCGCAGCCGAGAGCAACTCCGGCGGCGGCCAATGAGTAGGGTGTTCGGTTACCCGGAGGAGAGATCCATGAAGAATGTCGCGTCCCTTTCTGTACGAGTTCCACAGGTGCTTTTGTCAGTTTCGGTGCTCCTTGCGGCGTACGCGGGCCCGGCTCTCTCCGATGACCACAAGCATGAGCACCATGAGGCGCATGTGCACGGCGAGGCCAAGCTCGTGATCGCGCTTGAGTCGTCGACCCAAGGGATGATCGAGCTGGATGCACCGGGCGAAAGCATCGTGGGATTTGAGCACGCGGCAAAAAGCGCGAAGGACAAGAAGACCGTAAAGGCTGCGCTCACTCAACTCCAGGGATTGGCTTCTTCGCTCCTGGTACTTCCAGCGGCGAATGGGTGCAAGATCACGTCAAAGGAAGCGGATTATGAGGCCGAAGGTGAAGGAAAGGGCAAAGGGCACGCGAATGTCGAGGCGACGTTCGACATCAAGTGCACGGAGCCCCTCATCGGCGCGAAGGGGAAGCTCGGGCTGTTGAAGGCGTTCCCGAAGATTAAGAAGCTGCAGATTCAGGTGATCGGACCGACTGGACAGTCGGAGGTCGTGCATACCCGAAATGGCGAGGAGATCTCGTTCTGAGTTCTCTAGCCACGGAGCCAGTGATCCGCATTCGGGATTTGGAGTTTCGATACGGAGGCCAAGAGCGCCCGGTTCTGCAGTTGAATGAACTCTCCATCGCGAAAGGGGAGCGGGTCTTTCTGAGGGGCCCGAGCGGGAGCGGCAAAACCACGCTGCTGGGGCTGATCTCTGGCGTCTTGCGGCCGACGCGGGGGACGGTACAGATCCTCGGCCAGGATCTCTCGGCCTTGCGGCCTTCGGCGCGCGATCGCTTCCGAGGCGATCATCTGGGATATATTTTCCAGGTTTTCAACCTGATCCCTTACCTGAGCGTGGGCGAGAACATCGAGCTGCCGCTCCGCTTGAGCTCCTTGCGCGCCTCTCGCGCAGGCAAGGCGGGGCAGGAAGGCTCTGCGTCCGCTCGCCGTCTCGCTGCGGCCCTCGGGGTGGAGGAGTTGTGGGGGCGCGAGGTCTCGCGCTTGAGCGTGGGACAGCAACAGCGAGTCGCGGCGGCGCGGGCGCTCTTGGGCGCGCCGGAGCTCTTGGTCGCTGATGAGCCGACGAGCGCGCTCGACTCCGATCATCGCGAGCGCTTCATTGAGCTGCTTTTCTCGGAAGCAAAGAAGCAAGGAACGACAGTGCTCTTCGTCAGTCACGATC
>JBEIOW010000071.1:0-7846 GCA_040377385.1 Bacteriovoracaceae bacterium
CGCCCGCGGCGGAAAAGGCGGCCGCTAAAAAAACCGAACCAGCAGCGGCGCCGGAGGCCCAACCCCAGGATGTTGCGGCCCTTCTTCAAAGATTGAATTCCCGTCTCGATTCCATGGAAACGAAGATGGGCACACTCAATGACCGCGTCGAGGTCATCGCTTTCCAGAAGGAAGTCGAGGCGCGCGCGCCCGTGAAGAAATCCGCTGTACCCGCTGCGCCTGCCGTCGAAACGGTCGGAGCCCCGGTCGTACTGGAGCGAAGTGAGAACGATCCGGATGTGGGTTTTGTGCAGGATGCGGCGGTGGCGATGTTCCGTGAGGGGACCGTTCTTCTCCGTGCCGGGAAGTATGATGAATCGGTCCTGAAGTTCTCGCAAATCGTCGAGCAGTACGCGGAGCATCCGCTTGCCGGTTCGGCGCAGTACTACGTGGGGGAATCTTACTTCCGCAAGGGTGAGCTCACGCTTGCCGCGCAGGAATTCCAGCGCGTGCTCAACGCCTATGATCGCAGCCCGCACGTCTCGACGACGCTCGCGCGCCTCGCGCAGATTCAAGAGAAGCAGGGCAAGAAGGACGAGTCGGACCGCGCTCGCCAACAGCTCTACTCGATGTTCCCGCAAAGTCCCGCCGCCGGCATGGTCGATCAGGATCCAGCTCAAGAGCAAGCTCAGCGCGCGACGGATTCGATCAATCGCGTCGAGAGCGAAATGCAGGCGGTCGAAAAACGGCTGCAGGCGATCGACGCTCCACCCGCTTCGGCGCTGATGGTTCCTCCGGCTTCCGGTGCCGCGCTGAGCGTGAGCCCGAGCGCCACTGGCGGTACCGCTTTAGATCCTCCGCCGACGGCGACGGTGCCTGAGCTTCCCGCGGAGAACCGCTAAATGTCCCATCGCCTCTTCCGCGCGCAACTCCTCGCCCTCGGCCTGTTCTGCGCTTTCGCGGCGGGCAGCGCTTCGGCGGCGGTGCCACGGACGCCAGAGCAGGAGTCGCTTTGGCTCCTTGCCCAGCTGCGTCCAGTTGCGGACGAGGACTGGGTTCAGATCGCGGGCCAGCGCGCGGCCGAACGCTACTCGATTGTCGCGGGCGATACGCTTTGGGATATCTCACAGCGGCTCTTTGGCGATGCCCGTTACTGGCCGAAGATTTGGGCGATCAACAACGACACCATCACGAACCCGCATTTAATTCGGCCCGGAAACTTCATTCAGTTTTCGCCGGGCTCCGCCGGCATTTTGCCTTCCGTGCAGATCGTGGATGCCACGGGCGTTTCGGGCTCAACGGAAACGACCGGCACGCTCCTGGCGGACGGGGGCGATGCGGCGGTCGGTCCATCGGTGATCGATATCGACAATCAGCGCCCGCGCTCGCAAGAGTGGAAAAAGCTCCCCAAGCAGGCGTGGGAATTTCAAGCGGCTCCGCCCGCGTCGGAATTCGATGACACTGGTTTTGATCGCAGCAGCAAGATTCGATTCAAGAAGGCAGACGGCTTTTCGCTGCCGTTTATCGTGTCGAGCGACGAGATTGAACCGATTGGCGAGATCGTCGCGGGACGTACTGAGGCGAAGGTCTTCTCCCTGCGCGATACCGCCTTCATCCAAGGTCGCGGAGACTTACAGGTCGGTGAGGTCTATACCATCGTCGGCGAGCCGTTGAAGCTCAAGGACGGGTTCTGGAGTTCGCTCGCGTTCTCCTACCTCGTTCGTGGACAGGTCAAGATCATCGGCGTGAAGGATGGCTTGTTCGTCGGTGAAGTCACGCGCATGGACGATTCGATCGAGCGCGGCAACTTCATCGTTCCTAATCCCGCTCGCGTGAAGGATCTGCCGCCCATCGCCGGACCGAGTCCGCTGGAAGCGCATATCCTGCTCGAAAGAAATTTCTCCACCTACGCGACCTCGCAGTACAAGTTCGTTTTCATCGATCGTGGTCGCGACGATGGCGTGCGCGAAGGCATGGTTTTCCGCGCGTTCCAAAAGAAGGACCCGGTCACTAAGAAGACCATCACGGAATCCGATTTCATCGCCCGCTCCGACATTCAAGTCGTCCAGGTCGGCGACCGCGTCTCCGTCGGCTACATTCTCAACGGGATGGATATCCTGAACGAGGGAGATCCGGTCAACCTGCTGACCGACGTCAGCGATGTCATCCGCAAGCGCAAGGCCGGCGAGAAGATGATCGACTTCGGTTCGGACACGCCCCGTTCCGATAGTGTCGAGGCGATCGACGAGATCGAAGTGGGTGGCGGACTCGGGAAGAAGGAAGCCAAGGAGCTTCGCCAGTTGGAACGTTGGGATGAGCAAGGCAAGCCGATCGCTCCCGAAGCGCAGCCCGGTCTGGATGAGCCCGGTCTGGACGAATTGGATGCCGAAGAGTCAGGGAGCGGAACGGCTGAAGCGCCGGTGGCTCCTCCGGTAGAGGAAGCCCCGGCTCCTGAGGCGCCTGCGCCGGAGGATGGGCTGAATGAGCTCGATGCGCTCGAGGGCGATGCCGCTCCCGAGACAGCACCAGCCGTGAATGATGGAGCTTCCGTGACCGAGCCTGCGGCACCTGCGGAGGAAGTTGTCCCTTCGGAGGAGCCCGCCGCGCCTGCGCCACCGAGTCCGCAGGCCTCGCCTACGCCGGATGATGAAGACCTTGATGCCCTATTGGATGAGTAAGGAACGGTTGCCAAAAAGTGACTTCGATCGTGCATGTCGAGCAGCAACGCAAGCAGATGGCGACGGACTTTTCGTTCGTCGTCAGCGTGCCATCGAGTGAAGCCGGACGCGCTTCGCGAGCGCTGGATCGCGCGCACGCGGTCGTGGCGGAGCTCGAAGCGGTACTGAGCGAGTTCAGGCCCGATTCCCCGGTTGCACGCCTCAATCGCTCGGCCGCTTTTGAGCGAGTGATTTTCGATGCTCCTAGTTTTGCTCTTCTGCAGCTTTCCGAGCGGCTTTGGGTTCGCACGCAGGGTGCTTTCGACCCGCTCGCCAAAAGCACGCGGCATCCGGTGGTGCGGCTCGAGTGGGACGAGAACACGCGCGAGGTTTGGCGCACGGACGTCGGAACGCATCTCAGCTTTGGCGCGATCGGCAAAGGTTACGCACTCGACGTGGTCCGTGCGGAGCTTGAGCGGGATGGCTTTACGGATTTTCTGTTGTCGGCCGGAGGCTCAAGCCAAGTCTTTCGCGGATTTTCCGCTCCGGGCACACCGTGGACCTGGGGTTGGAGCTGGGGCAGGGATGCCGATGGAGACTCTGTTGGGATTCCATTCCAACACGCGAACGGTCACGCCATTGCGATTGGGGTGAGCGGAACGGAAGAGCAGGGCGCCCACCTGATCAGACCCGATGGTCAAAAAACGTATCCGTGTCGTTCATCGTTTGCCGCCCACGGTTCGGCCGCCGTCGCCGATGCCTTGTCCACGGCCCTTTTCGTCGCGGGCTGGGAGGAGTCAATGGGCGCGTTCTCCGCGGAGCCGGAAGCGCTCGCGCTCGCCGCGATTGATCTGGAAGGTTGCCCGCGATGGAACGGAGTCTTTCAATCCTGGTGGGGCGCGATTCCGTCCGTGCTTTTGGCCTCGAGCCTACTCATCGCGCCGGATGGCCGCGCCGAAGGTCCTTCGTCGGAAGAAGCCGTCGATCTTTCGGGGATGTCGGGAACGGAAGAGGCGGTTGATCTCGGCGACGGTGCTTCACAGGCCGCGATCGTCTCCGCCAAGCCCCTCTTTTTTCCTTATGACGTGACTCGCGATCCGGTCTGGATGATTCCGGCGGTGTTCATGATCGCGATGGTGCTCTTGCACCTCAAGAAAACAATCCCTGGTCAGCGGCCGCGCCCCAAAAGCGCGACGCCGAGAACGGGATCGAAGATCCGTCTTTGGGCGGGGAGGAGACCTCACGAATGAATCGGCAGGAAAATATGGCAGAGGTTCGCAGCAAGAGATTCGGAATTGCCGCGGGGATCGCCGGGCTTCTGCTCGTCGGTCGCATTGAGAACGCCGCGGCGGTGGAGTTCATGCCGCTTGGGAAAGCCCTTCAGGGGATGCTCGGCACACCGAAGGTTTTCAAGAAAAACGTCGATCACGGAAAAGGCGTTACCTCGGTCGTGTTCTACTCGAAGGACCCGAGCGGAAAACCAGCCAAGATCGCAGTCGTAGAGAAGGGTCTTTATCCGCCCGACTGCACGCATACCTGGGCGATCGGACTGGATCCCGTCAAAGGCTCGGTCACGCAAATCCAAGTCGTGGAAATGAAATGCCCGCACGCCTTTCCGTGCCGCGCGAACTCTTTTCTCGACCAGTTCAAAGGCAAAGGCCCGGCGGATGTGGCGAAGCTTAAAGGCAGCATCAATACGATCGCCAAGGCCACGGGCACGAGCGATCTGACGACGGATGCCGTGAAGCGGGCCGTAACGGCTCTGCAACGAATCAAGACTCAGCTCTAAATCCAAGGCTCCTAAAGGACCACGATGGCCATTCGCCGAATTCCCACCCGCTACTACCGCATCCTCGTCCAGTGGGCGGTGTTCTTGCTTTGGGTGGCGCTCATCCTCGGCACCAAACATCCGATGGAGGGCTGGCTCGTCGAACGAGTGCCTGTTTCCCTGCTGCTTCGGATCGATCCGCTCGTCATGACCGCCGTGATGGGCGGCACGCGCATGGTGGTCACGATTCTGCTGTTGGGCTTTGTCACGCTCGGCGTTTCTCTCCTGCTGGGTCGGGTTTTCTGCGGCTGGGTTTGCCCGCTCGGCGCGATCTTCGACGCCTACGGTTGGGTGCTCAAGCGCATGCGCGTGAAGTTCGAAGGCCCGTCGCCGAGCTGGTTCCGGTTCAAATATTATCTCTTGTTCGCGATTTTGCTCTTCGCCGTTTTTGGGAGTGTGAGCCCGCTCATGGGTTTTGACCCGATTGTTCTGCTCACGCGGACGGCAGCGGTAGTGGTCAATCCGCTCTTCCGGAAATCTCAGGATCTCGCCTTCGGCGGGGGCTCGCAGCTGGGAACTCATGGCTACCTGATCGACGTCGCGACGCTCTTTCTCTTCCTCGGCATCATGTCGGGTACCACGCGCCTCTCCCGGATCTGGTGCCGGACGGCATGTCCGCTCGGCGCCTACCTGGCGATCGCCTCGCGCAACTCGATTCTGCGTCGGGACACTTCGGGCTGCGTTCACTGCAACATCTGCTCGAAGCACTGTCCTACCGGCGCGATCAGCTTCGAGAACGCCGAAGTCTACAACGAGTCCGAATGCATCAAGTGTTTCTCGTGTTCGCAGGAGTGTCCCGTCGACGCCAACTTCTTCACCCTGAAGAGTCCCTTCCCGGCGGTGACAAAGTCGCAGCATCCCGTCTCGCTCGATCGACGCTCGGTACTCGCCACTGGCGCGATGGCCGCGCTGACCGCACCGGTTCTCCAGCTTTCCGCCGGTGAGCCCAAGAGCGCGAAGACCTTAATCCGTCCGCCGATGAGTCGCGAAGAGTCGGATTTTCTTACGAGCTGCATTCGCTGCGCAGAATGCATGAAGGCCTGCCCCACGGGAATCCTCAAGCCCGCCGGGCTCGAGCACGGTCTTCGCGCGCTTTGGTCGCCCGTGATGGTTCCCACCGAGGGCGCGTGTCTCGAGGGTTGCAACGCGTGTTCACAAGCGTGTCCTACGGACGCGATCATGAAGTACCCGATCGACCTGAAGTACACCTACAAGGCCGGCACCGCGATCTTCGAGTCGGATCGCTGTATCAGCTATACGGAAGACAAGTTCTGCTCGGAGTGCGTGCGTGTCTGTCCGACGAACGCGATTGAAATCGAAAAGGGCTGGGAACCCTTGGTGGGAGCGCCGAACGCGGTCTCCCCAATTACCGGAAAAGAGCGTCTCGTCGGAGGGGTGGGCAGCGAGAAGCCCGCGCCAGCCGGCCAAAAGCCCACGCGGCCGACAAAAGTGAGTTTTGATTCCTGTATTGGGTGCGGGGCGTGCGAGTATGCGTGTAATCAGATTGTTTACGCGGAGCCCGCCATGGTCACCACTTCCTATGGCCGCGCAGTACCGACCCAGCTCGCTCCGGAGCAAAATTCCAGCTGATTCCCGGCAAATGCGCCGGTAGGCTGATACCGGCGCCCGGTTCGTTTCCTGACCTTGGGCGCGGCGACCAGGGAGGATTCAGGATGTTGAATCGGGTTCTACGGAATTTCTCAGGCTCATTCTTGGTCTGTTTTTTAACGTGCGTCGCACTCAGCTCTTGGGCGCCGACCCCTACTTTCGCATATCCTTCGCGCGGCGCCCGTCCGGCGGCGGCGCCAGCAACGGCGGTAGCCGCGGCGGAAGATCGCGAACTCGCCGAGGCGATCACTTCTTTGGATACAGCCCTCGCAGGAGAGGTCAGCGATGAATTGAGCACCTCGGCCGCAGCGCCCGGCGACGCACCCGCAGGTGCGAGCGTGGTCACTCGTGAGCAGTTTCAACGCTCGATCCGAGTTCTTAAGCGGACTTTGGAACGCGTGCAAGCGCTCGAGCGCAAGCAGGGTGAGGGCGGTGGCAGCGCGGACGGTGCGGTGGATCTCAACGCATTGTCGGCCGAACCCGGCAAAGCGCCGGTCGCGACGGGCTCAAGTAAGTCGGGTCACCAGTCGCTCGGGATCTCGCCCAACTTCAAGGTGTTCTTTGATCTCAATCTCGTGCGCCGTCCCGGCAAGACCGGGGGCGGGGAGTTCTCGTTCGAAAATTATCACGCTTTTCTCTTCTACGAGATCGTGCCGAACGAGAAGTTCATGTTCGCTTTCGATGTCAGCCCGTCGCCGAAATTCTTCGAACTTGATTACATGATCACGCCAAAGCTGCAGTTACGCGCGGGCAAGATCTGGATTCCGTTTGATGACATGGCTCCGCACAATATTTTCGGCGGGCGGGTCAATGTCAGCCGCATCTCCCCTGGCGGACGCACGTTTCTTCCTGAAACCTGGGCCGACCTCGGGGTTGGGATGAAGTACCAGATCATCGACACCACGGCGCTGAACCTAGTCTCGCACCTCTACATCGTGAACGGCTTTTCCGGCGGCGGCACGGATCCCGCTCCAACTCCCGCTGCCTATCCGAACTTCTCAAGTGCGGGCGGTGGAAACGATAACAATACGAGCAAGGCGCTCGGCGGGCGCATCCACGCGATGTTTGCGGGTAAGGTCGGCGTCGGTGCTTCGCTCTATACCGGCCGGTGGAACGATAATGCGGATCTCGAGAGCTACGGGGTGACCTTGTACGCGCTCGATGCGCAGCTGCGCTTGGCGCCGTTTGAGTTTCGTGTGGGTCTTGCTTCCGGCACGGTGGGGATTCCGACTGATGCTTTGCTGAATGAAAGCTTCAAGCGGGGCGGATTTTACGGAGAAGTCGGATATCGCTTTGGCAAGGAGCGGACCTGGAAACTTCTCGCCCGAGGCGGAAGCGTTCAGCTGGATGACCGGGCGATCTCGCCCACGGACCAGAGCATCTACGGGTTGACGCTTTTGCGGCAGTTCGGTCCCCTTGAAGTCTCGCTCGAGCACAGCATCGATACGAAAGACGTTCCCGGCAAGACCGAGAAGCAGTATACGAACCTTCGTCTCGTTGTTGCCTTGTAAGTCGATTCACTCTCGGGAGCCGTTGCCATGGGTTTGAGCCTAGGCCATCTATTGATCCTTCTCGTCGTCGTGCTTCTTTTCAGCGCGCGGCGTTTACCCAGCCTCGGGACGGCCCTTGGAAAAGGTCTGAAAGCCTTCAAGGAAGGGATGAAGTCGCCCACGGCCGAGGCGGGTGAGGACCAGTCCCGGGGTGGTCAATCCCGCCGCGATGAGCTAAAATAGGGAAACGGGGAGTCGCCATTTATGTTCGGATTGAGTGTCAG
>JBEIOW010000394.1:0-2909 GCA_040377385.1 Bacteriovoracaceae bacterium
CGGCGCAAACCTGTCTCATGAACTGATACTGGTAGTTCCAGGCGGGTGGCTCGACGCCGCGCGGATTGATGCGAACATCCCAGGCGCTTTGCGTGGTGTGAAAGTACTCGTGGACCAGAATACTCGCCAGCCAAGTGCGATCTTCCCAGAGCGTCTCGGCACCGTAACGAGTCCGGTACTGCGGGGCTTGTGGATCCGGAATGATTCGCGCGTTGATGGTAATCTTTTGCTTACCGAAGACCGGAAAGCTGGTTTGCGCGTTCAGCCCGTCTTCCCAACCGTCTTCTGCGTTGATCGTGGCTTCGGCGAGCATGGATTGCAGCTTCGTGAAAGCCTGCGGGGTCTTGCCGACGCTTTGAATGAAGGCCAAGGCCGTGATGACTTCCTTCTTTTCATTCGCGCTCAGACTGCGCGCGGCTTGGGCCGAAGTGGACGCCGTCCCCACGCAAAGCGTTAGGGCCAGGATGAGGATGCGAGCAAAGGACGGAGCGGCAGTGCGTTCGTTCAGATGAGTCATGATTCTTCCCCCGCCGAAAGAGGTACCCTAGCCCCTAGGAGCGGTCAAACCAGCGTGCTCGAAATTTTCCGAGATCCGCTTTGCTCAGAAGAAAAACCGCGAGTCCCGCCCAGATAAAACAAAAGCCGATCAATAGACTCAGACTCAACGGCTCACCAAATACGACGATCGCGCAGAGGAACTGAAACGTAGGCGAGAGGAACTGAAAAAATCCGAGCGTGGACAGAGGCAACTCACGCGCCGCAAGCACAAACCAATACAACGGGAGCGCCGTCACGGCCCCACTCGCGACGAGAAGCGTCTGCGTCATAGTCGGTGCAGCAAGAAACGTCTCGCGTGCCGCCGGCATAAGCAAAAAGCCGAGTGCCAATGGCGCGAGCATCGCACTTTCCCAGAACGAGGCCTGAATCGCCGACAATCGCGCGAGCTTTTTACGCGCGAGACCATAGAGCCCAAACGTCACCGCCAGGGTGATTGCGATCCACGGAAACGTTCCGGCTTTTGCGGCAATCCAAATGACTCCCACAGCTGCGAGCGCGAGCGCGAATTTCTCCGGGCGACGAAGCCGCTCACCGAGAAAGAAGGTCCCCAGCGCGACGTTCACGAGCGGGTTCATGAAATAACCCAGACTCGACTCCAGAACATGCCCGGTCGTGACGGCTTGAATATAAATGAACCAATTCGTGCCGATCAGCAGCGCACAGATCAAAACGCCGAAATAAATGGCGGGTCCAGCTCGCGCCACTGGCGTGCTCGCCGTCAGCTGAGGCGTCGCCGCCGTGCTGAGACTCACGGTCGTGACCTGCGCGCTTAACGCTTCCTTCTTCTTCCAGCGCCAGAGCAAGAAACCAAAGAATCCGACGGACCAGAACACGCGGTGCGCGAGAATCTGCGGTCCAGGGATCTCCTGAAGGAGTTTCCAATAGAGGGGAACGAGACCCCAGGAGCCGTAGGCGAGGAAGGCGTTGAGCACGGGGTGAGAGTATCACCTGATGCTGGCGCGATCTAGGACGGCGGGCTGGGCGAACGAGCCAGCAAACCTCCGCGACTGCGGAAAAGAGGACCCCTCCCCGTCCAAAAGCCTTCGGCTTCAAGTTCATTTTGAATGACGTAGTACTTAGCTTCGAAGTAGGCCCGGCCCCACTCCACGATCCGCGAATAAGCGAGGGCGTCCCAGAATCGCTTACCGAAGGGGTTCCCTTTTTTTGCCCCGGTCACCAAGCGGGCAGCGAGACCGGAGAATTCTCTGAGAAACCCTTGAAACTGATCACGCGTCGGAGCCCTGACGAGCAAATGAAGGTGATTGCCGGAGTTGGCACTCCGATAAACGCGCACTCCCCAGCGCCGAGCCACGCGGGCTTCAAGCTTCTTGAGCCTCACCTGGGTTCCGGGCCGCAGCATCGAGAGGGGACCTCGCGCGCAGTCGGCGCGTAAAACAAGGTGAACGGAGCGTTTCGGGTCAAAGGGGCGCGGGAGCTTGCGTCGACCTTCTCTGATCGCGCCGCCATGCTCCTTCCGAGGAGTGTGGTCGGGGCCAAAATCGAACTCAGATTGCTTCTTTGGCACGATCAATAAATAACAAAAATGAGACTTATCCACAAGGGGCAATGTTATTCTCCTACTCTAATGACTTGAAACTGAGACAGTCTGCGTGCTAGTTTCTGCCCATGCTCCCAGAATCCTTCTTCGCCCAAGCCTGGACTCTCTACTCTCGCCTGGCGCCGGACGCGCCGCGGATTAAAGCGCTCCTCGAAGCGCGTGGAGAATCCGTGCTCAATGATCACGTCGCACTCCGCACCTTCCGATTGCCCGGAATCGGACGACTCGAACTTGGAAAGCGATTTGAGACCTGGGGCTACCGGCGCGAAGAAAAGGACCTCGAGTTCCCCGAAAAGAAACTCACGGCTTCCTACTGGCTTCCGCCCAACGATCGCCTGCCGAAGATCTTCATCAGCGAGCTTCGTCTCGAAGAGTGCTCAAGCGAGCTGCAGCGCTGGATCCGCGCGCTCGCCGAGCCCGCGCTTCCCAGGCTTCAGGCAGCGGGGCTCGAACTCTTCCTGACTCCGAGCTGGTCCCCTCCCCGCCACGAGGATTACGCGCGCTTCCTAGCCGAAAGTGAGTATGCGGCCTGGACCGCCGCCTACGGAATTCAAATCAATCACTACACCGTCTTCGTCAATGCGCTCCGGACATTCCCCGAGCTCAGGGACTTGAACGCGTTCCTCGAAAGTCACGACATCCCGCTGAACATCGCCGGCGGAAAAATCAAAGGCAACTCCATGGAACGTCTCGAGCAGTCCTCCACGCTCGCGCGCGCAGTGGAGTGGACATTCTCGGGCGGAAAGAAAGAACTCGTCCCCGGCTGCTATTACGAATTCGCGAAAAGATATCC
>JBEIOW010000149.1:0-5651 GCA_040377385.1 Bacteriovoracaceae bacterium
GCCCCATTCTCCAGTCCCTTTCTCGAAATAGTTCCGTTAAGGTGCGTGGCCATATGAACATCGCTTCCGGAAAAGTCGTCTCCCTGGCCTATCGTCTGACCAATGATGCGGGGGACCTCCTCGATCGCGCTGATGCGGGAGAGCCGTTTGAATACATCCAAGGCGCCGACCAGATCGTCCCCGGTCTGGAGACCGCGCTCGAAGGCTTGAAGGCCGGCGATAAGAAGAAGGTGAAAGTGGCGGCCGCCGACGGTTACGGCGAACTCCGCGAAGAGCTGCGCATGAAAGTGCCGCGCTCGAAATTCCCCGCCGCGGAAGATGAGCTCGTCGAGGGCATGCAGTTTGAGACGTCCTCGCCCGGTGGCGAAGGCATGGTCTTCACGATCGTCTCGATCGAAAAAGACGAAGTAGAAATCGACGGCAACCACCCGCTCGCGGGTCAGGCGCTCAATTTCGATGTCGAAGTGCTCGGCGTGCGTGAAGCGACTCGCGAAGAACTCGCTCACGGCCATGTGCACGGTCCACACGGTCATGGTCACGGCCATGACGATGACGAAGACACGGTTCACTAAAACTCACCCGATTTTTTGACGGAGCTTACACCATGATTTTCTCATCGGTTCTTTCTCTGCTGGTCGCGTTGAGCAGTTCTGCTGCCGCGTTCGCGAATGTTTCCAAAATGGAAGCCTGCCCCACCGATATCGCTGCGTCCTGCGCCGTGACGACGGCGGACGGCACCAGTTGTTTGGACGCCCTCACGGGCCTCGTTCCTCCGGCTGAATTCAAGGCGAGCTGTGAAGCGGAAGAAGGCGGCGTCTACTCAGCGAGCCCTTGCTCGAAGGAAAAACTCACGAGCAGCTGCGTGCTGGCGTCGGAGCAAGGCCAGAGCGGGATCATCATGCGCTTGTACCAGCCGCTCCCTGCGGAAATCGGCGCGTACGTCTGCCAGACTGCTGGCGGAAAACTCTGCGAATAAGTTCTTAAGGAACGCGCTTCTTCAGCGTGCGGCTGATCCTATCGGAGAGCTGCGTGAGGAGTTTGCGCGCTTGAGGTTGAGCGACCTCGCGTAGGTAGCGTTCGGCGAACTGCCCTGTCCATGTGCCCCAGGTTTTGAGGGGAATCGAGCGGCTCGCTTTGAGCACGGAAATCCCGTTCAGGAACGGTTCCATTTTCTTCAGCGGCAGCAAGATCTCCGGAATCGGCGGCGGTCCCGGAGCGTGCCACTCCTCGATGGCATCGGAAGAGAGCAGCGCTGCTTGATGGCCATCGGCCGCAAGTGCGCGGATCAACCATTCACGAACGGCTTCACCCGGCAGCGTCGTCGGTAGCGGAAATCCCGTATAACCCTCCGGCAATCGCCCCGTCTCGTCCCAGAGCGCACGATCCACGAGCAGGCTGCCTTTCCAAAGCGGAAGGCGCTTGAGCGCGAGCGCTTCGAGTGGCGTCACGCCCTCAAGGATATCGGTCTTCTGAAACGACCAGCGCACCGACCGGTCACGCATGCCCTGGACGGCCCGAGCTAAATCATTTGCGCGCCAAAGCTCGTCGGGGTGGAGGAAGGCGAGGATCTTTCCCTGCGCCATCGTCGCGCCCGTGTTTTTGATCTTGCCCAGGTCCCCCGTGCGATCGAGCGGGATGATCCGGAGTTCTTCTGAGCGCACGGCTTCCGAGAAAATCTGCTTCAGGTACTCGCCGATCTCCTCGCGCGTGCCGTCGTCGAGCGCCAGAATCTCGATCTTGGGCAGGCCGCTGAACCTCGCCGCCAGCAGTCGCTCCACGCTTCGCTCGGCCCAGGCCTTCTTGCCCGCGATCAGCGGCAAAATTAGCGAGAGGCGGGGAGGAGCGATCGGGGTGAGGGCGGAGCCGGCCATCCTTAAGAATTAGCCTGTTCGGGCGACGCCGGGAAAGAGGAAAGGAGGTCTGTGCCGAGCGAGAGACATTCGCAGTGAAAATCGGTATAAATTCCGCTGGGGTTTTGAAGAAATGAAGCCGAAGGACTGGATCAAGCGGGCTCTCGAGACGGCGGGACTTTTAGGCCCGGCACGAACCGCTTGGCGCCGTGCCGATGCGGCACTCGATCCTTTGCTGGCTCGCACGCCTTGGGCGTTTCCCGCCGCACGCATCGTACGCTCGCCGCGGTTCAAAATCGGAATGGCGGTCTTGGCCCATGAGCGGCCCGAGCTCTTGAAGAAGACTTTAGATTCGCTCTTCCGCACCCGGCTTCACAACTACGACATCACCTTCTTGATCAGTGACGACGGCTCGAGCGATCCGCGTGTACGCGAAGTGATCGAGCACACCTACCCGGCTGAGTACCGGATCGTGCGCGCCTTCACCCCGAAGGGTCCCAATAACTGGGGCGGGGCTTTCAACAAGGCCGTGAAGCGGCTACTCGAGCTCGATGACTTTGACGTGATCGGTACGTGCGACTCGGATGCTTTTTTCCATCCGGAGTGGCTCGACCAGACCATGAAGATCTGCCTCTGGGCTAAGGCCCATCACCGCGATCATGTGCTCGGTCCGTTCTCGTCATTCAATTCCAGCGATGCGGAATTTCACGGCGTGCTCGGAACCTACGACAGCCCCTTTGGTCGCTACGTCGTCAAGCGACGCATGGGAGCAGTGAATTACTTCTATCTTAAGGAAGATCTGCTCCGGCTCGGGTTCTTCGAAGAGTCGCGCGATGACGAGACGCGGATGACCGAGACGTTTGCACGGCTTCGCGTGCGGAACTTCTGCACCGAGACAAGCTACGTCGATCATCTCGGTCGCGAGGATTCTGTGCTCGATCAGTGGCGGCCGGTGGCTGTGGGGTCGAAGTCGCCGCATGCGCTGAATCGTGCGGCTTCGGGCTGGCCGGAGGTTTGACTTTGCCGCACCTTCGGCGCCGAAGGTGGTTTATATTCGAGTTGAGCTTCAGTCCCGGTAAAATGATGAGTCTCAAACATTTGTAATTACATAGTTTTTTGTAATTTTATTCTTTTGACCCATAGTGTGGGTCAAAATCGTTGTTTTTGACCCACACTATGGGTCAAAATAGCGGAATGGCGAAGCCACTCCCTCACGAAGTTACCCGAGATCTCGTTCCACTGATTGAGCGAGAGATTCAGCGGCACAAAAAGAGTCTGCTGCTACTGGGGCCGCGGCAGGTGGGGAAGAGTACTCTCCTCAGCTCTTTCGATCCTGCCCTCAAGATCAATTTGGCGGACGAAGGGACCTATCGTGAGTACCTGCGTGATGCGGGTCTCCTGAGAAGGCAAGTCGAGGCTTTGGGCAAAGGGAAGATTCTGATCGATGAGATTCAGCGCCTTCCGGAGCTGCTGAACACCGTGCAGGCGCTGATTGATGAAGACCGGGAGCGGGTGTTTTTACTGACCGGCTCGTCGGCCCGGAAACTTCGTCGAGGTCAGGCTAATCTGCTTCCAGGCCGAGTCTTTCTTCATTACCTGTACCCGCTCACTTTTTGGGAACTCGGTGAAAGGTTCGACCTTGATCGGGCGCTTACGGTTGGAACTTTGCCCGAGCCGTATCTGCATCCCGAGTATGGCGCGGATTTGCTGACGAGCTACATCGACATTTATCTGCGTGAAGAAATCCAGGCCGAGGCTTTGGTGCGTGATCTTCCGAGCTACGCCCGGTTCTTAGATGTCGCAGCCGAGGTTTCGGGTCAGATCGTCAATTACAGTCAGCTCGCTTCAGATTCCGAGATTCCCAAGGAAACCATCCGGCGATACGTCGACTTGCTCGCTGACACATTGCTTATTCATCGATTGCCCGCGTACGACAAGTCGAAGGGTGTGCGTAAGGTAATCCAGCGAGAGAAAATCCTCTTCTTTGATCTGGGCGCGCGAAACTCCATCTTGCGCCGCCATAAGACACAGCCGACGCCCACCGAGAAGGGGCATCTCTTTGAACAATGGCTGATCCAGCAGCTGATCGCTTTTTCCAGCTATCACGCGAAAGATTGGAAGTTCTTCCACTACCGGGACTACTTGAAGAACGAAGTGGATCTGATCATTGAAACTCCCCAAGGCTTGAGAGCGATCGAGATCAAGCACTCAGAGAGTTTTCAGCCGAAATGGATCAAGGGACTTATGGAGTTTGAAAAGGTTTGTGGGCGCGAAGTGTCCATGACACTGGTCTATCTCGGGAAGACGCGCCAGCGCTTGGATGGGGTGGATGTGATTCCCTATGCGGAATTCTTAAAAGAACTTTCTTAGTTAGAATAGAAACCTAAATCAGAATCTTTGCGCGCGTGCCGATTTGATTTCTTGGTTCTAAAGTAAGGTCTATCCCGCGATTTTTGCAGAGTTCTTTGACCGTATGGAGGCCTAACCCGACTCCAGACCCCTTTCCCTTTGAGAACCCTTTTTTGGAAAGGGTGTCGATAGACTGAGTGGGTAGGCCTTTCCCTTGGTCTTCAATACTAATTTCAAAAGAATCAGTGCCCATAGCCAATGCTCGCACGTATATCGTCGTGCCGACGGGAGAAGCTTCTAGAGCATTGACGACTAAATTACTGACGATTCGTTGCAGCTCGATTCGAGAGATTTTCGTACTGATGGCGTGCTCAGGTATAGACGAATGGAATTCGATCGAAACACTCATATGGGTGGAACGCAGGCGAATCTCTCTTACAACTTCGTCAATTGTTGAGTTCACTGGTGTTGATGGTTTGGATTTCGCCCCGTTTAGTAGAACTTGGGTAAGTTCATCTATGCGATTGACGGTGGCTGCGAAGAGGGAAGACCAATCTGTGCCGATTGAGTCAATGTTCGGGTGTCGACGCAAAGTGTGAAGCGCTGCAAGCGGACTCTTGAGGTCATGAGCCACGCTACGAATGGATTCACCCAGGCTTCTTTCAAGATCAGCGATGCTCAATTGCTGATCTAGTTCCCTAATAGATTGTTCAAGTTGAGCGATTTGGGAGTTCCGTCCGCTTAATTGAATTGAAAGAGCGCCAACAATAAAGAGACAGAGAAAAGCTATGCCGCTGAGGGGTAAGGCGATTTCACTCTGAAGTATCATTTGGAGTGCATCCACGGATCCAAGTAGAACGAGAGAAAATCCGGTCACTATTATGGGATAAATGCCGGGATTTTTACCTCCCTTTGCCTGCATCACGAGCTCCCTCAGAGTAATCCAGCCATAGATTGCTGAGATCGCAAGGATGGGTATGAGAAGGAGCATGAGTTTTGAGGCAATGCGTAGGTCCATTCCCCAACCGAAAAAAGGGATTGCTGCGGCACCGAAAAAGAGAATCAGTATTTTTTCAATCGATCTTTTATTTAGGCCATAGATTTGTTCGACCATTGAGAAAGCACCAACGATTGTCGCGCAAAGAACTACGATGTGGATCTTCAGCCACATCACCGAATAGGAGTGAAACTCCCGATAGAGGTGGAAGCTATTTAGATATAGCAGAAGACATAGCGGAACACCGTAGGCAGCCAAGTAGTTCCAGTCCCGCTTGCTGTTCCCCGCTTCTGTCGAATAGCTAATTAACTTCGCTAAGAGGGAGATGATCACAACAATCAGTGACAGACCGTATGCGGAGAAGTTCGGCCATTTTGTTTCGCGAGTGTTGCTAATGCGAGGATAGCCAGGATCGAAACCTGCAACTGATTCTTGGTCTGATGTGAAGTGCACGA
>JBEIOW010000245.1:0-4253 GCA_040377385.1 Bacteriovoracaceae bacterium
GCCAACAACATCGGCTACATCTTTCAAACGTTCAACCTGCTGGCAGGCTTCTCGGCGCTGGAAAACGTGCTGCTCGGCATGAGCTTCTGCGGCCGCAAACCGGACGAGGCCCGCGCGAAGCATTTGTTGGAGCGCGTCGGCTTAGGGCCGCGGATTCATCATCGTCCCAATGAGCTGTCCGGCGGACAGCAGCAACGGGTGGCGATTGCGCGGGCGCTCGTGAATCACCCCCGCGTGGTCATCGCGGACGAGCCGACGGGCAACCTGGATTCGGTCAGTGAAAAGGAAATCCTCGGAAAACTCCGCGAGCTGAACGAACAAGGCATCACCGTGATCATCGTCACGCACGAGGATGAGATCGGCGCCCAGGCCAATCGCCTCATTCGGATGCGGGACGGGGTCGTGCAGTCCGACGAACGCCTGCGGGGGGCGCTGAATCCCTCGCGTGCGACTGCCCCGCGCGCATCGGTGACGAGTACTACTCCCGGCACGATCGGGTTGATCGAACACTTCCGGCAGGGATTTCGAACCCTGTTGGCCAATAAAGTACGCACCGCTCTGTCGGTACTCGGCATTCTGATCGGTGTCGCAGCCGTCATCGCGCTCCTCGCGCTAGGAAGCGGAGCCCAAAAGGCGATCACCGACCAGTTGTCAGCGCTCGGCTCCAATATGCTCGTGCTTCGGGCCGGGTCCGTGCGGACAGCGGGGGTCGCGCAGCAATCTGGAGCGGTTTCACGCCTGGAGGCGATCGACGCCACATTGATCCGCGAGCGGATTTCCGCCGTGAAGGACGCCTCGGCCTCGGTCAACGGTCGCGTGCAAGTCGCCTATTTGAATCGCAACTGGAATACCTCCCTCACCGGCACGCAGCCGGTTTACTCGCGGATGAAGTCACTTATCCCGGTAGAAGGTCGCTTTTTCACCGAAGAGGAGGGGATTCGCCGCGCACTCGTGGCGGTCATTGGTCCCACGGTCGCTCAGGAACTCTTTGCCGGAAAGTCACCCATCGGCGAGACCATTCGCATCAACCGAATCGCGTTTCAGGTGATCGGGCTTCTTCCCGAAAAAGGGGGAAGTGGATTCACTAATCAGGATGATCTGGTGCTGATCCCCCTGCAGACGGCGATGCGTCGCGTGCTGGGGAAAGATTACGTCGATACGATCGATATCGAAGTGAAGACCCCCGAGCGCATGGCCGAAGCCGAGGATGCGATTCAAGCCCTGATGATCGATCAACATCGGGTTCCCGAGGCGCGGCGCGAAGGGGCGTTTGAGATCTGGAACATGGCCGATATTCAGAACGCGGTCGCCGCGAGTACCCAAACGATGACGGCGTTGCTCGCCGCGATCGCTGCGATCTCGCTCCTGGTCGGTGGAATCGGGATCATGAATATCATGCTCGTCTCGGTCACCGAGCGGACGAAGGAGATCGGGCTTCGCAAGGCCATCGGCGCGCGCAGGAAGGACATTCTTCTTCAGTTTCTGGCGGAGTCGGTCGTCGTTAGCTTAGTCGGGGGAGTGGCGGGGGTGGCGCTCGGCTGGCTGATCACCTTTGGACTTTCCTTCTTCACGGGTTGGTCCGCGATGATTTCGCTTGGCTCCGTTTTGCTCGCGTTCTTCTTCTCCGCGTTTATCGGAGTGGTTTTTGGAATCTATCCCGCGCGCCAGGGCTCGCGACTCCATCCGATCGATGCGCTTCGGCACGATTGAGGGGCGATCCACGCTCGGCGCGGGCGGTAGCGTGACGGCTAAGCGTCAGTCGACCATGGGTCGACTCAGAGTCCTTCTTCGTCCTCTGTTTCGTAGCCTGACTCTTGATCCAAGGTGAGCGCTTCTTCTTCGCTCAGAGGGCGCAGCCCGCCGGGCGCGGCAGAGACCTCGTCCGGCATGTGGCCCGCAAGATCCGAGAAGTGATCGATGCGCGATTGGCGCTCATCGCCGCGGATTTCCGTATTGAGAAGAATATCGCCGCGGCCCGGGAGCGCGTGTTTGTCGTTCTTGTTTTCCGGCTTGAAGCGCGTGCGGCGTTTGCCGTCTTGCCCGCAGACATAGAACTCGAGGTCCGTGCCTTCGCGGTGCGCCGGGCTCACGAGGCGGTAGGTGGTCTCGGCCGAGCCTTCCTTCAGAGCGGGCAGGATTTCTTCGCGCGGACGGCGCGACTTCGCGATGACGAGGTAGCTGTAAGGCAGGGTCTTACGATCGAGCGAGGCCATCTCGTCAATCTTGCGGAAGTAAGGCGGGCGCCACCAACTCACGGTCTCGTGGCACCAGTCCCCGTCGCGAGCGAGCGCGCCGCAGGCTTGATGGCCTAAGCAGGGAAGCAAGATCTGATAGCCGGATTCGGCTCCGCGCTCGAGGAGTTGGCGGCGAAGCTCCAGCATGCGGCGGGATTGCACCTTGAGTGCGGGCTCGACGAGGATCGCGAGGCCCTCTTGTTCAAGATGACGATCCCAAGTCTCAATTAGGCGGCGAGCCCAAAGGTCGGGTGACTCTTCGCTTTCGTTGAGGAAAAAACTCATCACCCAGAGGTGAAACTTCGGCGCGCTCCGAGGCAAGAGCGGTTCGGCGAAGCTCAGGCGGCGACGGAAGGGCCGCGTTGACCAGTCAGGACGATCGCACCAGGAGAAGAAGCGCTCGGTCCAGGCCGTGCCCATCTCCAGGATTGGGCCGTCTTGTTCGATCAGGGCCCAGTTGCCTTCTTGTGGAAGACCGCAGGGAGCAAAACGCTCTCCGGCCGTGATGCCACAGGCGCCGGTAGCGGGACCGGCTCCGAATTCGATCCCTTTGAACGGACCGGGGAGGTTCCATCGGAAGCCCAGGCGGTGGAGCTCACCCCAGACGCTGGCCACCCGGTAGAGGTTCGGGGGCATGAAATAGAGGAAGTAGGCGAGGCGGAGGTTCTCGGGGTTGGAGGAGTCCCCCCAATAAGGGTCCAGGCCCTGGGCGGCAGGGCTTTCGGGCGTCCCCCGCACGGCCCGCTTGGGTCCGTGGTGGCTGGGGTTGGCTTCCCGCCGTTTACCGCGGGTTTCGCGGAATGCCTTTTCCTCTGGGGGAGGGGGAGCGTCTACCCGGCTTTCGAGCCGGTTGAAGCGTTCCGACAGCTTCAAAACATGGGGAACGACGGAGCGCGCGAGGAAGCGCGGATTCCGAAGGGATTCAGGGTTCTCCAGGAGCTTTCGGTCCATGAGAAAGGTCGCAAGCAGGCTTTCGAACGTCTCATCGAACGCTCGGCTAAGGGCGGCAGGAACGCGCATCGCGTGCTAAACACCAAATCCTTCCGGCTTTGTCCACGGGCTTTATTGCGCTACGCTTCCCAATACCCTATGCGTCTTGGTCTAGCCGGGGAGAGTCACTCCCATCGCGCCTCCGCTTTGATCCTCGGCCCGCCCGTTGTCGCGAGCGCGCTTCAGGGGCGTTTGGAGGCCATGGGCTACTCGACCCTGACCGAGATCCAGCTCGATACGCCGCTGCCCGCCCCTTCAGACCCGGATGCCGTTGCGGATCTTCGGCTCGCGCTGAGGGCGTATGCGGAACGCTATCTGGGAGTTCCGGGCGATCACCTTCTTCATCCCGGCGTCAGCCCATGGGCGGAGCGTCCCGAACTCATGACGATCGCTCAGGAGCTGGGCTTCACGGTGCTCGCTCCTTCGACCCGCGTGGTGAGTCTCTTCAGCAACCGATTGGCGCTGCTCGAGGATGCCGCGAACCACGGCATTCCGCACCTCGCGATCAGCTTTGATCCGCTCCACTCCGTGCGTGAAATCGAAGCCCGGATCGGGAAGAACGCCAAGCGCTTCCCATTCGTGCTGAAGTCCGTGCGGGGAGGCGGTGGGGCGGGCATCTTCGTCGCGCATTCGCCCGAGGATCTCGAGAAGCGCCTTCCGATTTGGCTCGATCAGCTCGGCCGAAATCTCGGCGAAGTGATCCTGCTCATGGAGCGCTATGTGGAGGACGCGACCCGAATCGTTGTTCCTTTCGCTCGATTCAAAGACGGTACGACGCATCTTTTCCCGAAGGTCGACGCGACGTTGATGTTCGGCTTCCGCAAGCTTGTGCAGTTTTGCCCAGCCTTTTCGATCGATGAAGAACTTTCGAACAAACTGGATCGCTGGACGCTTCAGCTCATCGAGAGCTGCGGCTACGTTGGCGTCGGAAGCCTCGAGTTTTTCCTACACGGCGAGCAATGCTATTTGCTCGAAGGCTTGCCTCGTCTCAATACGGACTTTCTTCTCTGGGAGAGTGTCGCCGGCACC
>JBEIOW010000341.1:0-3327 GCA_040377385.1 Bacteriovoracaceae bacterium
CCTTCAGGTGCTGTCGACGGTGCCGGTGATGTTCAGTTACTGGGCCAAGGCGCAGGATGGCTTGGAGGTCGCGCGGTTTCTCAATGATCATCTCGCGGAGGCGGTGGCGACACGTCCGGATCGGTTCGCGGGCTTAGGGACTTTGCCGATGCAAGATCCGGATCTTTCCTGCCGGGAGCTGGAGCGATGCGTGCGCACGCTCGGGCTTCAGGGCGTGCAGATCGGCTCGCACGTGGGTGAGAAGAACCTTTCAGATCCTGATTTTTACCCGGTTTTCGCGGAGGCGGAGCGATTGGGGGCGTGCCTGTTTGTTCATCCTTGGGACATGATGGGCGAGAGCCGGATGACGAAGTACTGGCTGCCCTGGCTCGTCGGAATGCCGGCCGAGGTGTCGCTCGCGATCTGCTCCATGATCTTCGGCGGGATTTTCGAGAAATTCCCACGTCTGCGCGTCGCGTTTGCCCACGGAGGGGGAGCGTTCCCACACACGATTGGTCGCATTCAACATGGTTTTGAGGCGCGTCCGGATCTCTGTGCCGTCGACAACCCGATCGCGCCGCGCGAGTACCTAAAAAGATTCTACGTCGACTCGCTCGTGCACGACCCGCTCGCGCTACGGTACCTGGTCGACCTTTTCGGCGCGGACCGGATCGCGCTCGGCACCGACTATCCCTTTCCACTCGGAGAGCTTGAGCCGGGCCGCTTGATCGAGACATTGCCGAACCTTTCCACTGAAGAGCGCGAACGCATGCTGGCCGGCACCGCGCTCGAATGGCTCGGTGGACGGTTTGAAAAATTCACTCCATCTGACAAAAGAGGCGCCCCGTGAGCTTGCCCCGCACGATTCCTGAAGCTGAAGTCTACGCCGCGCATGCCGATCTTGAGGACGCTCTCGCGCCGCTCCGGCAGGAGTTTCTTTTTCCGAAGGCACCTGACGGGCGAGCCGCCCTCTACTTCGCGGGCAACTCGCTCGGCCTCCAGCCTCGCAATGCTCGGAAGTACATCCAGGAGGAACTCGAAGACTGGGAACGTTTTGGCGTGGAGGGCCACCTTCAAGCACGCCACCCTTGGTTGCCCTATCACGAGTTTGTGACCGAGCCGCTTGCGCGGGTCGTGGGCGCAAAACCCTCCGAAGTGGTCGCGATGAACAGTCTTTCGGTGAATCTGCACCTGATGATGGCGTCGTTCTACCGACCCACCGCGGAACGCTTTAAGATTCTCATCGAGGCGGGCGCGTTCCCGTCGGATCAGTATGCGGTTGCGTCTCAGGCGAGGTTTCATGGTTTCGATCCTGCGCACGCGGTGGTGGAAGTTCGCCCGCGCGCAGGCGAGGCGACGATTCGTGCGGACGATTTGCTCGGATGGATTGAGCGCGAGGGCTCGTCGATCGCACTCGTAATGCTCGGCAACGTGAACTACTTGACGGGTCAGGCCTTCGATATTCCGGCGGTGACCGCGGCCGCTCACGCGAAAGGTTGCCGAGTCGGCTGGGACCTCGCGCACGGCGCCGGCAACCTGCCGCTCGCGCTCCACGATAGTGGGGCTGACTTCGCGGTTTGGTGCTCATATAAGTACCTCAACTCCGGCCCGGGTGGGATCGCTGGGGTGTTCGTGCATGAGCGCCACCACGGCAAACGGGATCTTCCGCGATTTGAAGGATGGTGGGGCCACGACAAGAAGACACGTTTCCGCATGCCCGGCGAGTTCGCTCCGATCGCCAGCGCCGAGGCGTGGCAGCTCTCGAATCCGCCTATTTTTCAGCTGGCGGCTCTGCGGGCGTCGCTCGAGCTCTTTGATCGCGCCACGATGCCGGCGCTCCGCCAGAAAAGTGAAAAGCTAACGGCATTCCTGGAATCGCTGGTACGAGCCCTGCCTGGGGAGTTCTGCACCCTGGTGACTCCGTCGGTCGCGAAGGAGCGGGGCGCGCAGCTCTCGCTCCGGATTCATCGCCGCGCTAAGGAGCTGGTCGCGGAGCTAGGACATCTCGGCGCTATCGCGGACTTCCGCGAGCCGGACATTATGCGACTCGCGCCGGCGCCGCTTTACAATTCGTTTGAGGATGTCTGTCGGATCGCAAAGGTGCTTCATGAGCAATGTCGCCAAAGCTGAGACGGTGATTGTTGGCGGAGGGCTAGTCGGCTCGCTGCTCGCACTCTCGCTTGCGCGGAAAGGGGAGGCGGTCACGGTCTTCGAGCGTCGACCCGATATGCGGAAGACGACGATCTCGGCTGGACGCTCGATCAACTTAGCGATCTCCGAGCGCGGTCTGCACGCGCTGGCTCAAGTCGGGCTTCAGAAGGAGATCCTGCAGCTCACGATCCCGATGCGCGGAAGAGTCATTCATCCGAAGTCAGGCGAACTCGCGTTCCAGCGCTACGGGAAAGACGACTCCGAATGCATCCATTCGATCTCCAGGGGCGAGCTGAATAAAACCCTCATGACCGAAGCCGAGCGGACCGGACGCGTGCGGTTCCAATTCGAGACCAAAGCTGAGGCGGTAGATCTTCATCGTCGCGAGCTCTCCACAAACGACGGCGTGACAAGCCGCTATGAACGACTCTACGGCACGGATGGATCGGCGTCGGTCGTCCGTGAAGCGATCTTGAGAGAGGCGCAGAGCGAAGTGAACGAAAGCTTCCTCGACTACGGCTACAAGGAGCTGCACATTGCCCCTGGTCCCGGTGCCTCTTTCCAGCTCGAGAAGAACGCGCTCCACATCTGGCCCCGTGGGACCTTCATGCTGATCGCGCTTCCAAATTTGGACGGCAGCTTTACCGTCACGTTGTTTCTTCCGCTGGAGGATAAGAAGGACTGTCCGGCCAGCTTTGCCAGTCTCCAGACCACCGTGGATGTGCAGCGGTTTTTTGGCGAGCAATTCCCAGACGCCGTGCCGTTGCTCGAGAACCTCACGGATACCTTTTTTTCCAATCCGACCGGACGCATGGTGACCGTGCGTTGTCGGCCATGGAATTTCGAAGAAAGCGCGCTCATGCTCGGGGATGCCGCGCACGCGATCGTTCCGTTTTTCGGCCAGGGGATGAATTCGGGCCTCGAGGACGTCTCACTCTTGATGCAGGATCCAGTGCGGCGCTTGGGAGCCTTCAGCGCTCATCGCATTCCGGATGCAAACGCGATCGCGGACCTCGCGCTCGATAACTTTATCGAGATGCGCGACAAGGTCGGCCTCCCGGCATTTTTGCTCGCCAAAGAAGTCGAGAAGCGGCTCGAGGCTACGTTTTCCTCGGAATACCTTTCGCGCTACCGGTTGGTGAGTTTTACGCGGGTGCCTTACCGGGTCGCGCTCGAGGTGAGCAGCATCCAGGACCA
>JBEIOW010000279.1:0-3934 GCA_040377385.1 Bacteriovoracaceae bacterium
CGATCGTCGCGCCGACGCTCGCGGAGGGGAAACTCCGCTTTTTCGCGGCAAAAGAGTCCTCCGGCGAATGGCGAAAGCTGCTGGGAAGACTCGTCGCCGACGGGTTCCTAAAAGAGTTCCAGTTCGATGAGAACTATGTTCCTCTTTCCATCGTGGGGGATCGTTTCGCCCAGGACGGTGCTGCGTTGAGCCGAGTTTTTGACCGACTGGCGCAGGAACGGATCGAGGTCACGATTGCTTCGTCTTCATCCACCACTCTGACGGTGGCCGTCCCGGCTCATCGAGCGGAAGACGGAGTGCGAGCCCTTCACGAGTTGTTTTTCGAACCGAGCGGAGGCCCTTCAGCTTGATGAACGCACAACCATCCGAGAAAAAGAACGCTCCGACCGGCATACCCGCGAACCTCGTCATCGGCGACGGCTGGGCGGCGATGGCGGCAGTCGCGCTCCTGGCAACGAAATCGGATTCCGAAACCGTGCACTGGATGCCCTCCAAGGCGTCGCGTCTTTTTTCACCGCTGGCGAGTCTGGAGGCGGGTCCCGCCTCGGCTCTCTGGGAGACGGTTCTGAATCGCGTGGGTCTCACTCCCGGTCCGGCGCGCTTTGAGAATTCCTTGCGCGAGTTCCGCGGCAAGTCGTTTCGCCACGCGCCTTGGTCAAAAATCGTATCTCCCGAGGAGCGCGCCGAATCGCGCCTCGAAAATCTCTGGGAAGGGGAGGCGGCCGTACCACCGCTTCTCGAAGCTCGGTTCGATGAGTCGTTTGTCGAGCAAGAGCAAGAGCTTCGCGCGCGCCTGCTGACGTTGCCCAACGTGCATCGCGAAGAGGGCCTCGAAGTGACTGGCTTCGAGGTGGACCCATTGACCCAGCAAACCCGCGTTCTTCTTCTGAATGGGGAAACTCGGCAAGCGCCGCGGGTCATCTTCGCTGACCGCTGGAGCTTGCTCTCGTCGTTCACCGGTATGCCTAAGCCGGTACCGATGCTTCGGAAGCGCGAGATGATGGGAGCCGTCCAGGTAGTTTTCACGCACCGTCATCCGATGGCGTCTGATGTGACCGAAGGTTTCTACACCGCCCTTCACAAGGATGCGGGCGAGGATTTCCAACGCCAGGCCTGGGGCCATTTCTTCGCTGGCGGCGAGAAAAGCGTTTGGACGGTCCTGCTCGAGCCCGACTTTACCGAGGACAACCACGAGATCGGGAAGAAGTATCGCCGATTGAAGCAGGCACTGGATCGCATGTTCGTCGGCGAGCCTTGGCTTCGCGCGGGCGAGAAGGATTTTTCATCTACCGTCGCCTCTGAGCAGCTCCACTTCGAAGAACGTTTCCTGTTCTCGATGGGAGGCAAGGACGCGGAGGTTCTACGTGAGCCCGTCCGCTTGAAGGAGCTTCCAGGAATGGTTTTCGTCAGCGACGGCTGGGGGCCGAGCGTGGCGGTGGAGATGGTTGCGCGCCTCTTGGAGAGCGAATGCGATCTGAATGCGGCGCTCGCCGCTCAAATCGATTTCAGCACAGCCGTGGCGGATTCCGCTGAAGAGTCTTCAGGCCTGGAGTCGGGCGTCGGACTGACCGCTGAGGTGAGTGCCGCGAGCGACGAGAGTCGGGCTTTCGAGAGTGAAGCCACGGTTTAAGCTCATCCTTTTCGGCCGAACGCCGAGCGCGAAAAGATAGATCTCTTCCGTTCCTCCGTTCGCGAGTGCGGTGACCGCTTCCCGAAAAGTTTTGCCGCTGGTGAGGACGTCATCCACGAGGACGACGCGTAGGGGTGGATTTGAGATTCGGCCCTGGGTGAATCTAGAGCGGGAGGCGAGCCTTCCCGCGAGATTAAGCTCTCCACGCGCACGCTGTGAAGTTCCTGAATACCACTGGAGTGCGTTCGCTCGGACAGGGACTCTGGTCGTATTCGCCAACCACTGCGCGATCCGGAGCGCCGGGCTTCCGTGTAGGCCATAGCTCCTTCGAAGATCCTGCGGCACCGGCACAATCGCATCCCATTCGCCGAGTAGGGCTTCGTCGCTCGAGAGGCGAGGGAGCAAGAGGGTATTGAGCGCGCTTCCGGCCGTCGTCTTCCAGCGTTTGAAGAGGGTGTAACCTGACCCGGACCATTGGAAGCGCGCACTCACTCCGCGAATCAGGGCTTTCGAGGTGAAACCCAGTTCCGGTTGCAAGCAGACCGCCCCCTTCGCTGAGTCCCCGCTAAAGCAGCCGGGTGCCCAGCAAATCGAGCAAAGCGGAG
This sequence comes from Bacteriovoracaceae bacterium, assembly GCA_040377385.1. Lineage (GTDB taxonomy): Bacteria > Bdellovibrionota > UBA1018 > UBA1018 > UBA1018 > JBEIOW01. The sequence continues at coordinate 2,236 of JBEIOW010000279.1, forward strand.
GCGCGGGAATGAGTCCGATTCGACAGGCTTCGCAGGCGGGGGACGTTGGATCATCGAGCGGCTCTTCGCATCCCGCGCAGCGAAGAAGAAGGGAGGCCAGGGGGAGATGCGCGAAACACTGATCCAGAATCGAGGCGAGAGAGTGCATGCGCTAGAAACTGCAAATTCGGATCCTCTCTCTGGACCGAGGGAGGACGACGCTGGACGCGTCAGGTCGCAAGAATCTGCGCGATCTTGAGCAGGTCGTTCGGCGCGGACTTTTTCTTCCCGATCATCTTTTCGAAAGGAACCAGAGTGACTTCGCCTTGCTGGATGCCGACCATTCCATGAGATTTGCCCGCCAACAGGTAGGCGACGGAAGCGGCGCCGAGCAGTGAAGCGAGCACTCGATCGTGCGCGGTGGGTACGCCGCCGCGCTGAGTATGCCCCAGGATGCAAACGCGCGGCGTGTAGCCGCGTTTCTCCAGCTTCAAGGCCATGCCCTGCGTACGGCCAGGCTTGTTGCCCTCGGCAACGACGATAATGCTGCTCGTCTTTCCGCGCTGAACCCCTCGGTCGATCGCCTTACAGATGTCGGCAAACGAGTCCTCAACCTCGGGGACAAGAATGGTTTCCGCGCCGCCGCCGATCCCGGTGCGTACGGCGATCGCGCCGGAGCTACGACCCATGACTTCCACCATGAATAGGCGGTCGTGAGAGCTGGCCGTATCACGAATCCGGTCAATCGCGTCGACTGCGGTATTCACCGCCGTATCGAATCCGATCGTATCGTCCGTTCCCGCGATGTCGTTATCGATCGTGCCGGGTACGCCGATGCAGGGGAAACCGTTCTCTTTTTCCAGCAGGTGAGCGCCGGTGAACGAGCCATCCCCGCCGATGACGACGAGGCCCTCGATGCCTTTACGCCGCAGGATGTTAGCGGCTTCTTTGCGGACGCTTTTGCGGTGAAAGGCTTCGCACCGGTCGGTCTTGAGGATCGTTCCACCGCGTTGAATGATGTTGGCCACGCTCGAGGCCTGGAGCTCATGAATCTCGCCTTCGAGCAGTCCGCTGTAGCCCTTCATGATCCCGTGAACTTGGCACTTTTTGGCGATCGCGTACCGGACGACAGCACGGATGGCGGCGTTCATGCCGGGTGCGTCTCCGCCGCTGGTGAGGACGGCGATCGATTTCATATTGAGGCCGGGTTTGTGCGCTGGGAGCTGGAACATCACTGATTATTGTCCGAAAAGTCGGCTCCGGCGCAAGACTTTCATTCCCCTTCGTTATGATAGGGGTGGCCGTGAACCACGCTAAGCGCGCGGTAAATCTGTTCCAGCAGAACGACTCGCGCAAGCTCGTGCGATAGGGTTTGCGGTCCCAGCGCGAATTTGCCGCGTGCGCGCTTTCGCACCTCGTCCGAGAAGCCGAGTGAGCTGCCGATCACAAACGCGACGGCGGGTAGAGATTGATCACGCCAGCTGCTGAATCGCTCGGCCCATTTCAAGGTGGGAAGCGCATCACCTTTTTCGTCGAGGAGAAAGAAGACACCACGTGATCCCAGCAGCGTATCGAGTCGCGTGAGAAGGATCTCGCTTTCCTTCTTCTGAACCTGCAGGCGCGCCGCAGCGGACTTTTCTGGAACGGGCACAGGCCGGAGCTCGTGCTCTTCGAGTGGACCCCAGGGTTTGAGGTTGCGGATGAAATAGTCACCCGCTTC
>JBEIOW010000224.1:0-4477 GCA_040377385.1 Bacteriovoracaceae bacterium
ACGGATTGGCCCAGCCCAAAGAGAGTTTGCCGCAAGGCCCGTACATCATCGCGGTCAGCGTGGTCTCGCCCTTCATCAAGTTCAAGAACGCTTCGAAAGAAACGGTGGATGCTTCCGACGAGCTCGTCGAGGAGTTCCGTCGCGCCTTGATCCAAGCGGGTCAGAAGCTCTCCAAGCACATCCGCCGCGAAGTGAAAGCGGACGAGCTCGAAGAGAAACTGCGCCACATCGAACAGTTCTGCCCGATTCTGGTCGACGGCATCTGCCGGATCCTCGATGCTCCGGACTCCCGGAAGAAGAAGGCCGAAGAAGGTCTCGTGAAGCTTCTTGGCCGCGATGCCCGTTCCGCTGAGCAGGAGCTGAAGGACGCTCACGCGGTTCTGGAAGCCCATCATGAGCGCGAGGCGCGCAAGTCGGGCGGTGGCGAAGACACCGGCGGCGACGAAGCCGACACGGCGGCGCCTCCGGCGAAAGCCCCGAAAGGCGCTAAGGCCGGAAAAGCGGCTGCCAAAAAAGCCAAGGGCGACGAAAAGCCCGCCCGTAAAGCGCCCCGTAAAAACTCTGAGGTGAGCGCATGAAGTCCGTCGATCAAACGATTCCGAAGCTCAGCAAAGAACTCTGCAACCGTCTTTTGACGGATCTCGAGAAGGCTAAGCGTCCCGTGCTTTACGCGACGAAGTGCTCGCTCGACAACGCGGTCTACAACCACAAGGTCGGGTACCTGACGCCCGGACCTAAAAAGGTCGCCACCGAGCTCAACGTGAGCTCCGTGAAGAAGATGTCGCGCGCGATCTTCGTGCTCGAGATCCTGCTCGGCAATATCTCGACCGGCGCCGTCAACACGAAGCGCGAGCTTTACTACATGGCCAAAGGTTACATCAAAGGGAACCCGAGCCTGAAGCCACTCGACTTCGAAGACCAGAACGAGAGCGATTCCACGAGCGATTTCATCTGCGAGATGCTCGAGTGCTACCGCGAGGAAGTGAACTGCTACGCCAACGACCGCGGTGGTCAGACCTATTCGCAACAGCTGATCGTCGAAGAGACGATGACCGATGGCGAGAAGGCCACGATCGATCTCTCGAAGCTCGGAACGAGCCCCTTTCAGCCCAAAAACCGCCCGCAGTCGCTCAAACTCAAGACGCGCGGCAAGATCGACTTCGGCCTGATCGTCGAGTCCGAAGGTACGGCCAATACGCTCGTCGCCAACGGCTTCACGAAACGAAACAACTGCATCCTCATGGGCGCGCAAGGGGTGCCCTCGAACGCCGTCCGCGGCTGGTGCAAACTCATCCAGGATCAGCTCAAGATCCCGCTCTACTTCTTCGGCGATCTGGACGCGTACACCATGCAGAACATTTTCCGCACCCTGAAGGCGGGCTCGGCGGCCTCACTCATTCGGAACTCCGATTACTCGGCGCCCGACGTGAAGTTCCTCGGCGTTTTGCCGGATGACATCAAGAAGTACGACCTCCTGGATTACCCGGTCAAAGAGTCCGACCCGCAGGAAGTGCGCGCGCTCAAGAAGGCCCAGGACGCGCTCAAGAACGATCCCTTCTTCCAGGATAAGCGGAACAAGGGACTCACCGAGATCCTGCACTGGCTCCTCAAGAACAAGCGACGCTGCGAGCAGCAGTCCTTCTTCACGGTCAATCCAAAGGATCCAACGACCCCCGAGAAGATCATCATCGAGAAGATCAAAAAGGGTCACTACGTCTGATTCCGCCGCCTGATGCGCGAATCCTGACTGTTCCGTTGCGCCTACTGCGCCGAAGGTACGGAACTGTCTAGAAAGTGAACAGCTGTTGAGCGCGTGGTGCGAGGGGTGACGCGTGCGTCCTCTATAGACCCCGCTCAGCCTGGCTCATCCCTTGCTCTAACGCCTGCCTGGCGAGCCTGTTTCGGTTCGCCCTGACTTCCGTTGGAGGATGCTGATGAAGCCTCAATCTCGTCGCTTTTACCCAATTGTTCTTTTTAGCCTGGCGGGCTCGATCGCGCTGCTGAGCGCTTGCTCGAGCTACGATAAGTCGGCGGAGAAGGCACCCGCCCCGGCCGGAAAAAATGCCGATACGCACCGTACGGACCTGAGTAAAAACGGTGAAGAGGCCGCACCGATTGAAATCGAAGCTGTCCCCACCAAAGTGAAGCGCGCGGCGGAGTTCGTGAAGGCCGGCGAGAAGCTGAAGTGTCAGGCGCGAGTGAAGCTCGATCTTGAGTCCGGTGAACGCGCGATCACCTCCGCGGAGCTCTCGCGTGCGTTTCCGGGGCGCGGAACCTGGATGTTGAAGGAAGTGGAGTTTGATGCCGCAGGCGCACGCCTGGAAAGCGATACATTGCTAGTGGGGTTCTCGGAGGCGGGGCGATTAGTTCCCGCGCCGGTTTTCGAACTCAATGTCAGCGCCGAGGGCGTCGTGACGGCGAGCGACTCGGCCCAGGTCAAGGTTGAGTTCCGAGCGCCCGAGCACTGCGTCTCCAATGAAATCGAAGCGACGGGCGGGGAGTCGCCGGATCAGAATCAGTTTGGCGGTCAGTTCCGGACGAGTTTCCCGCAAATGATTGTCCATCGTGGAGAAGGGAAGGCGGAAGCTCAGCTCTATCTCGAACTCATTGGCGAAGCGAAGAGCGGCGGAGTCCCGATGACGGACGCGATTCTCCTAAAACACCTTTCTCTGGTGCGGGCCAGCGATACGCAGCTGCGTTCGCTACCCTTTGAGTTGAGCCAGATCGCCAATCCCGATTCAGCGGCGAAGATTCCTTGCGAAGTTCGCTGGGTCCTGACGGCGCAGAATGCGTTTGAGATTCGTACGCGCTGCGATGATCAGAACGGACGCGAGGCTTCCAGCGTCGGCACGCGCGCGATCTACGAATACGTGAAGGCGGAGTAAGGCGCGCGGCTAGCGAGCCTGAATTGATTCCCGAAAAAGCGACTCAAACTCGATCCAGGCGGCACGCCCGGCAGGCGAGACTCCGTGACGTTCCAGGGTCTGCTCGAGTAGCCGAAGCCGGCGGTCGAAGTGGCCAGCGAGAATGGGCGGCATCGCGAGATGCGCCGTAGCGGGCGGCTTGCCGGCATAGGTGGGACGTGAGCCCATCGCGCGGAGGAGAAACTCTCCCTGCTTCTGGGCGATGTGCGTGAGATCTTTCCCGTCAAAGAAGAAGCCGATCAAAACATCCCCGGCCATCTCGCGGTAAAAATCCTCGAGCAGCGCGAAGAGCCGGGACTCATCGGCGCTCAGCTCGTCCGCGAAGACGCGCCGGATGCGAGAGAGATCGTACTCAGGCATTCGCCTGGGCCTTCATGTGGGAATAGAAAAAGACCGAGTCGTCTTGGGTGAGGAGCAGGTCGAGCTCGACCCGCATGTCCTCGACGAGCTTTTCGGTGACCTTGCCGGCGGCGAGCAAGCCCGGTGCCCCGCTCAAGAGGAGCTCTTTCCAGTAAAGCATGAAGCGCTCGCGGCGCTGGGGGTCGCGTCGATCAAAGTGATGGGCCCAGGGTTTCACGTGAATGTCGCGGAAGCCGGCTTCCGAGAGCAAGCCTCCGAGCTTGGCGCCGACAAACGGATCGCCCTGCATCGACCATTGGTGATCGTTGAACGCAAACCAGTACTGGAGCGTCGCCGGACTGTACGGATGGACGTAGAAGGTCGCGTTGTGGACCTCATTTAGAAAGATGGGAGCGCCGGGCTGGAGCACGCGACGAGCTTCGCGGAGAATGCCGACCGGGTCTTTGACGTGTTCGAGCAACCAGCAAACAAAGGCGCCGTCGAACTTGCCGTCGGGGAAGGGGAGTTTGAACGCGTCGGCCTGAAGTAACTGAACGCGGCCCGCGTCGATCGCGGGTTGAAGATGCGAGCGCGCCGTCTCGATTTGCTTATCGGAGGCGTCGACGCCGGTGACTTTGAGTTGGGGGAAGCGGCGGAGGAGGATGTCGGTCTGAGCGCCGACACCGCAACCGACTTCGAGGATCTGGCTCGCCACGCTGAAATCGACGCCGGCGAAAACGCTCGGTTCGAGAAAGCGGGCCTGCTCGTAGAGCCGACGCTGTTCCTGATCGGAAAATCCGTGCAGGTAACCCGCGGCGACGCCAGATCCCGAAGTGGTTTTAGGCATTACTGGAAATCGCGGTCCATCACGGTCTTGCGGCCTTCGGACTTGGCACGTTCGACGGCTTGGTCGCACATCTGCTTGAGCTTGTCGGTGAGCGCGTCCATGACGGCGGCCGACGTGTTCATTCCGGACTTTTCGCGGATGTAGTTTTTGAGTTTCGAGGCGACGATCAGAACTTCTTTTTTAGACTCTTCCATGGTGGTTCTCCTGTGAAAGTGGAATGGGTTGGTGGAAAAAATTACTCTACTTTGAGCAGTTCGACTTCGAAGACGAGCGTCGAGTTCGGCGGGATCACCGCGCCCGCGCCGCGCTCGCCGTAGCCGAGCTCTGGGGGAATGGTGAGCTTGCGCTTGCCGCCGACTTTCATGCC
>JBEIOW010000074.1:0-7815 GCA_040377385.1 Bacteriovoracaceae bacterium
ACCAGCTCTGCATTCTCACTGCAGCGGAACATCTCGCGTACATCGGCTTGCCGATTCGCTACGTCTACTCGGTTTGGTCCACCGTCTCCCGTCTGATCATCGCCCGCGGATTGGTCACGTTGTTCAAAGTCTCCGCTACGGAACCCGTCCGCCCTTCTTTCTTTGCCGGACTCTGGAACCTACTTGTTCCTAACGCCGATGCAGCCTGGCCCTGCGGCGGGCCGTTCCGTTCCGGCGAGATTTCCTGCTCGGAGTTTCGCCCGGACGGAGATGGCGAAACCGGTGAGCAAACGTGCGAAAAAAGCTGTGGCGACTTACGCAAATCTTTTGACGAAGAAATTGCCGCGCTCGATGAGGAGTTGACTCGTCTCCGCGAGAAGAACGAAAACGGCGAGAACAACGCCACCATCACTGAGATTCTCGCCCATAAAGCCGATTACGAACGCCGATTCAGCTCAGCGCGGATGGGTTGCCTCGAAACCACCATGTCCCGCTACAAAGAAAAGAAGTGGCAGGGCCTGAGCGGCTGCCGCACAGGCGACTACACGGGAAAGTACCTTAAGGAAGAAGCCAAAGCCGCCTGCGGCCAATGCGTGGACCCTGGCTTGGGTGGCGAAACGCCCAGCGGCGGAACCGGAGTTGCGCCCGTCGCGCAAATCATCCGCACCTGGCTGCCGCTTGACGACGACACGAACGCCTTTCGCCGAGCGGGACTCGGTTTCGGAAACATGAGCTGCCCTCCAGGCCAAGAAGGGTCCGCCGCTTGCCGCGGAAACCAGAACAGCGGTGGCGGTAAACTTTCTCAAGTCAGAGCTGGCGGCGATACGGGTGCCAATGGTTCCGGCTCCGCGGGCGCAAGCGGTAGCGGCAGCGGCAGCAGCGACGGAACCGACGGCTCCAGTAGCACCACTCAAGGCAACGGCTTAGCCGGTGGGGGTTTCGGCGCTGGCGCAGGTGGTGGCGCAGGTGGAGGGGCGGGCGGCGGATCTGGCGGGCTCGGCTCTGGCTCAGGCTCTGCGAAAACTTTGGACTCTCCGGAAGACGCCGTCCTCGCCAATCCACACGACTCCCTTTTAGCCGCGCTCGACAAAGGCACCGGAGAAGACGGTTACCGGCAAGGTCGTGGGGCAAACACGGGTGGCGCTGATGGTTCGAGCGGCCAAGGTGGCGCCGGAATGTTCGGCATCGGCGGAATTGGCGGATCGCGCGACCCCGCTGCGACCTCGGGCGGATCTCGGGAAATCTCCTTCGGCAAAGATGGAAAGGAAAATTCCGGCACGGAAGGCGACCCAATGCGAAGTCTCGATCCAGAAGACTACTTTGCACGAATCGGCTTGGATGAAAGTATCTTCAAGAAGGTCGAGCGCCGTTATACCGAAAAAGCTTCGCGCTGGTCGATCGATGATCTTCGCGGGCAACTTCCTGCGACGAGAGCTCCCGCAACGCCGCGTCTGCCCGATCTCAAACCGGTCCAACACGGGCACTGATTCACGAGCCTGAACGAGTAGTCGCTCACTGGCCGTGTGCACTCGGGCGTGCTAGCGTGAAACGATGCTCGTGCTCGGACATATGGGAATCGGCGCCAAGCTTGCGCGCCCTTGGACAAAAGGCCTCCGCCTCCGCTGGGTCCTTCTCGGCACTCTTCTTCCCGACCTCGTCGACAAACCCATTTACTACGCTCTGTCGTGGGCATCCGGTCTACAAGGAGCCGACCTCGGGCTGATCAGTTCGACGCGAACTCTCGGCCACACCGGCATTCTGCTCATCCTTCTGACTTTGCTCACGCTCGCGAGCCGTAGTCGCGCTCTCGCCGCGATCAGCATTGGCGTCGCAACGCACCTTCTGCTCGACAATATCAGTGACCGGATTCTCGGTAATCTTCCGTCGTCGGCCTATCAGGCGCTGATTTTCCCGCTGGGCGGACTTGAGTTTGGCGTTCAACCTCCGGGCGGCTTAAGCGGCCACTTTCTCGGTCACGTCAATCCGTACATCCTGATCACCGAATCGCTCGGCTTTCTATTTTTGACCTGGGGCTACTGGCGAAAAGAAAGACGCCTGGAGATCCATTCCGCCTTCCGCGAACGAATCCATGAGCGGCTGCGACGCTGGCGTAGGCGCTAAAACAAGACGCGCCGTCGCTACTTGCGGCGCGTATCGAACCAGACCGCAAGGATGATGATCACGCCCTTGATGAGCTTCTGATAAAACTCAGTGATGTTCATGAGGCTCATCCCGTTATTGAGCGCACCCATGAAGAAAGCGCCCAAAATCGAGCCGCGAACGGTGCCGATCCCGCCAAGCAGACTCGTGCCGCCGATGACCACAGCCGCGATCGCGTCGAGCTCGAAAAGCTCTCCTGCCGTCGGCAGGGCGCCGTTCAAACGTGCCGCAAGAATCGCCCCGGAGAGGCCCGCAAGCGCGCCTAGCGTGACGTAGATCCCCGTCGTGATCGGGCGGATCGGAACACCCGAAAGCCAAGCGGCCTCCGCGTTTCCGCCGAGCGCGAGGACGTAACGACCCAAACGAGTTCTCTGAAGCACAAAACTTCCAAAGAATCCGAGAAGCGCGAAAATCAGGACCGGTACGGGAATTCCGCGGTATCCGTTGAAGGAGTAGAAAGCGATGCCACAGAACGCGAGCCCCAGCCCTAGGGCCAGGCTCTGCGAAATTCCGCGATGTTTAGCTCGGATCCATGTGGCCACGACAGCCAACGCGGCAAAAATGACGAGCGCAAGCGAGAAGGACACCGGCAGATAACTCTCTCCCAGCGAGTTAAACGTGTCGCCTAGAGGGGAGATCGCGGCTCCGTTGGAAAAAATGAGCGCAAGACCGCGCGCGATGACCATCATCCCGAGCGTGATGATGAACGGAGCAATCCGCCAGCGCGTGATGAGGATTCCGTTGAACAGGCCGCAGAGCGTGCCCGTCAAAACCGCCGCCGCCACCGACACGCCAGCACCGAGCACGGCTTCACCGCCGGTCCAAAGCGCCATGCCGAAATTCACCTGCAGGATGCCCGCGACGACCCCCGAAAGCGCCACCACCGAACCGACGGAAAGATCGATCCCACCGATCAGGATGACGTAGGTCATCCCGATGGCCAGGATCCCGTTGATCGCGACCTGACGGGAAAGGTTCGTCAGATTGCGTGCGGTAAGAAAAGTTCCGTCCGTCAGGTAGGCGAACACGGCCATGACGAGAAAAAGCGCGATGACACTTCGGTAGATTCGCCAATCGATTTTGATCGCCTGCTTGATCTCGTTCACATTCAACTCCTCTAAAACTCGCTTAAAGCGAAGCCGCCTTCATGATCGCTTCTTGAGTGGCTTCGGCCGCTGACAGCTCGGCCGACAAATGACCTTCCCGCAAAACCAGGATCCGGTGGCAAACACCTAACAGCTCGGGCATCTCACTTGAGGCCATAACGATCGCCAAACCCTCGGCCGCGAGTTTTTGGATCCATTGATAGATTTCACCCTTCGCGCCGACGTCGATTCCGCGCGTAGGTTCGTCGAGGAACAGAATCTCCGGCTCGGTCATCAGCCATTTCCCTAAAACGACTTTTTGCTGATTGCCGCCGCTCAGGGTCCCGACCGCCTGATCTAGCGATGCGCGCTTCACGCGCAGCTCGTCCGCCCAACGGGAGCTGTGCTCCTGCGCCTTCGGTGCGCGGATCCGAGCCCATGGCCCTCGACTCCCCGCCAGCGAGGATCCCGCGACGGACGCGCCCGATGCGCTCAAAGCGGGTAGGATCAGATTGTCCGCAATGGAGTGCCCCAGTACCAGGCCACTCCCTTTGCGGTCCTCCGAGACGTAAGCCATACGAAGCCCGAGCGCCGAGCCGGGGCGATCAATTTCCACCGGCTTACCGCGAACAAAGACCTCTCCCGTAACTTCCCAACCTTCGCCGCGTGGTCCATGCGGATGCAAAACTCCGAAAAGCGCGTCAAGAGAATCCGAGCGCCCCGCCCCCAGAAGACCCGCCATGCCGACGATCTCGCCACGACGGACCGAAAAGGAAAGGCCGTCCACCCGAACTCGACCCCGAGGATTCACGACCCGGAGTTTTTCCGTGCGCAGGAGCTCCTCGCCAAATTTGAGATTTCTCGGGGGATAGATGTCCTCGATCGGACGACCCACCATCGTGCGAATGATCTCGGGCTCCATCTCGGAGCGGGCGCGACGACGCCCGGCAGAGTCCCAGGCCGAGAGCTCACCCACGCACTTGCCGTCGCGAAGGATCACCATTCGATCCGCCAGGCGGAAAATCTCGTCCATCCGATGGGAAATGTAGAGAATCGATTTCCCCTCCGCGCGCAAGCGATCGAGGATCGAATAAAGACGCAACACCTCGGTATCCGTCAACGCGGAGGTCGGTTCGTCAAAAACAAGAACATTTGCTCGGCGATAGAGCGCTCGGGCGATTTCAACGAGCTGACGCCCGCCTACCGGCAGCTCGCCGACTTTTTGTTCTGCCCTGAGCCCGAAACCGAGGGGATCCAAGAACTTTTGAGCCCGCGCAAACAATGCAGGCCAGTCGATCACCCGCGGAAGGCGATCCAGCTCTAAATGCTCGGCCACGGTCAGTTCACGAAACACCGCGAGCTCTTGGTGGATCATGGCGATGCCTGCGCCGAAGGCATCGCGAATATCGGCAAAAGAACGGGGAGACCCGCCGATGCGAATCTCCCCTTCGAAACTTCCTGCCGGCCAGACGCCGGAGAGGATCTTCATCAAGGTCGACTTACCCGCCCCGTTCTCGCCAAGAATAGCGAGAATTTCTCCGCCGTTCGCAGTGATGGAAACACTATCCAGGGCTTTGGTGCCCGGAAAGGTCTTGGTCACCGAACGCAGCTCGAGAAGCGGAATCGCTCCTTGCGCCGCCGGCGGAGTACGAGAGTCGGCCATCTGGCTTACTTCTTCGCTTTAACGACGTTGCCGTAGACGGCTTCCTTGGAGTGGAAACCGGACTTCACGATCAGCGTATCGATGTTGGATTTATCGATCGCGTAGACCGGAGTGCTGACGACAGGGATCTTGCCCGCGCCATTTTCGACCATCGTATCGGACTTGAAGGGTTTGTTTTGCGCGATATTCATCGCAGTCTCAGCGGCTTTCGCGGCCAGCTCATCGAACGGAGCAAGAATCTCCAGCGACTGCTTCCCGGCGACGATGTTGCGGATCGTAGAGAGATCGGCGTCGCTGCCTGCGACGAAAACCTTGCCCGCGAGCTTCTGCTCTTCAAGCGCGCGGACCGCGCCGTGAGCCATGCCGGAGTTATTGGCTAGGATGGCGGCGACGTTGTTCTTTTGCTTGGTCAGAACATCTTCCACCGTCTTCATCGCCAGCTCCGGCGACCAGCCCTGATGGTTTTGCTGCTTAACGATCTTGATGGCAGGGTGCTTCTTCAGCGTATCCGTCACGCCCAGGGTGATCGCATCGGCGACCGAATGGCCGGCCTGTCCCATCAGGATCACGTAGTTGCCTTTTCCACCGGTGGCTTTGACCGCGGCTTCGGCTTGCAACACACCGACCTTGTAGCTGTCCTTCGTGATGTAGGCAGCGATCGGAGCATTTTTGATCATGCGATCATACGCGATGACGGGAACTTTATCCTTCGACGCCTGCTTCACTAGCGACGCAGCGGCGTCTCCATTGACGGGTTGAAGAACGATGACCTTCACGCCTTTGGAGAGAAGGTTGTCCATCTCCGCGGCCTGCGTGGCTTCGTTGTTGTTGGCCGAAGAAAAGAAAACCTCGCCGCCGAGCTTCTTCACGGTCTGTTCGAAGACCGATTTATCCTTTTGATACCGCTCTTCTTGCATGGTGCTGAGCAAGAAGCCGATCTTTGGTCCGGCAGCCGACGCGGCCGTGGCAGAAACGCCGCTCGAAGCGACGAGCGCAAGAACCCAACCCCAGGACTTCATCGAAATATGACGCATTGAGAAATTCCCCTCTAGTTACTCGGAAGCCTTGGTCTATTCATCGCGTTGCGCGATGTCAACGTAAGGAGAGAATAACGCAACGAGTCTTAACGCCGAAAGCCGATCCCCTTAGCAAAGATCCAAAATGGACCAATGAGGAGGTGACGAACGTTCTGGAAAAAAGCGGGAGATCGCTTCTCATACCGGGCATGGCCGATGAACTGAATGATCCACCCTGCCACAAAGCCGAACCAAAGGAGCGGAACCGGCAGGGCTCTCCCAATCCAGTAGAGCCCCAGCGCAAAAATCCCGAAAGGAAGAGCCAGCCTCCAATCGAGCGTGAAATACCAAATCAGCGCGAGAAGCCAAACGGCCAGGCCCAGGTCCGCACGGAGAAAAGGCTCAGCCGCGGGCCAGCTCCAGGATGGAAAAGTCACCTCCGCAAGCAAACCGAGGAGAGTGACGGCAATCAAAGGAATCCCGATCTGATGACAAAGCTGATTCCCCGCTGTCACATGGTGCGAAGCGTAGTCATCGAACCATTGTTGCAGCCTTCGTGTCGCCTCCAGACGATCCTCGCCTCGCTCGGCTGATCCTTCCGGGCTCTCCAGTCCTTCGCTCATTGGCCCATCCTGATTCGCAGCTCGCCAAAAAACCAGACCAAAGATCCATGCGGACACCAGTCCCCGCTTTCTCCTCGACGCCAGCGGCTCCGGCTCCTTATCCTGGTAGGCATGAACTCACCCTCGCAAACGAAGTCCCGCCATCTCCGGCCCGGTGAATATCTCTTCCGCGAAAACGAAACGGCAAACGCCCTGTACATCATCAAGTCCGGCACGATTGCCATCCGGAAACGCCGTGGGAACACCTACGTAGAACTCGCTCGCGCCTTCTCCGGTGAAGTGTTGGGTGAGCTTGCGTTCTTTGATCGCAAACCGCGAAGCGCCGCCGCGATGGCGACCATGGAAACCGAAGTCCTCGAACTCAGCTTCAAATCCTTGGACGAGATCTACTCCTCGATCCCGCCCTACATGAAGAAGATCATGGCCGCGATGGCTGAGCGCCTTCGCCGCGGCAATGACCTCATTCGAAAGCTCAATCCCGAAACGGTGAACGAGCGCGGCGAAATCGCGTCTCCAGACGACGAGCCCGACATGGCGAGTCTCCTCGCTGAGACGGCCGACCTTTTGGACGGCAGCGCCTCACTCGGGACGACTGACGACACCGAGTGACTCTCCCTCCCGCCGCACATAATAGTGCGGCGAAAGAATCTCGATACCAGCTTCCTGGAAGCGATCCTGAATGTTCTGATTGAGTTTCGAAAGCGTCTCGAGCATCCGATGCGGCAAGCGGGTCGCGGCGTAGAGCTCGTACTTCACGGCAAAATCATTCAACGCGGTCTGGATGACTTTCGGCGCGGGTTCCTGCTCGATCGACTCCGTCCCGAGCCCGGCCGCCACCAGCATTTCATGCACGCGGCGCCAGGGGGCATCGTACCCGATCGTGACCGTGGTCGTGATCATCACCGGCTTGTCCCGCTCCTGGACGACGAAGTTGATGACGGTTCCGCTCAAGACCATCGAATTCGGTACCGTCATCTCTTCATTCTTCAGGGTGCGGATACGAGTGACCAGCAGCGACTTTTCGATCACGTCGCCCACCGTATCGGCAACCTTGACCCGATCACCCACTCGGAAGGGGCGCATGTAGGTCAGCACCACGCCCGCGACGAGATTCGAGATCGCGGAAGCTGATCCAAGCGAGATCAGAATCCCGGCAAAAACCGAGATGCCTTGGAAAGCCTGAGAATCTGCACCCGGCAAATAAGGGAACAAGATGATCGCTGTGAAAAAGAAGAGCAGAATCTTGACCAGCGTGGTCTTGCCGGCAC
>JBEIOW010000145.1:0-5695 GCA_040377385.1 Bacteriovoracaceae bacterium
CATTCGGCTACGTCAACGGCGTGCGCTCGAAGACCCCTTCTAATGATGTCCGCTACAGCGAAGGCAATATCGTCGTCAGCCGCGCGGCCGCGCTCACCCCTCGCGCTGGCGCATTCCCTGACGCCATCCAGCTTCTCAATCGCGTGGTGGACGTCGTCTTCACGGCCACCTTCCGCCTCGAACCCAAGCCGAATCCCGAGAGCACGAGTCTCTTCGACGATTTCTACAGTCCGACCCTCGACCCCGTCGGCATCAGGCCCGGCACGGTGATCTACGACCCCAACGGCCACGTCGCCGTCGTTTTTCGCGTAAGTGACGACGGACGGATCCATTATGTGGACGCACACCCGGATCAGTCCGTAACCAAGGGCGAATACTCGAAGAAGTTCATCCGCAGCCGCCCGTCGGTCGGCGCAGGTTTCCGTGCCTGGCGCCCCATTCAGCTGGTAGGCGCGCAACCTGACTCCGCCGGCAATCTCATCGGTGGCCGAATCGTCGGGATGACCAATCGTGAGCTCGCCGATCGCGGCGCTTTCTCTACGGTCCAATATTTCGGGAATACGCAGGTCGACGAGTTGAACTGGAGCCGCGGAAAGTTCCTCTGGAGAGGGAAGCTCGTGGACTACTACGACTACGTTCGACTCGTGATGGCTAAGGGCGAACTCAAGTTCCACCCGCTTGATGAGCTTAAGAACATGATGACCGGACTCTGCACGGACCTACAGGACCGCGTCGCTTCCGTTCAATACGCGATCATTAAAGGAATTTCTAAAAAAACCCATCCCGAGCGCCTGCCGACAAATATCTATGGCACGAGCGGAGAATGGGAAGAGTACTCCACCCCATCTCGCGACGCGCGACTCAAGACGTCCTTCAAGGAAATCCGGGATCGTGTCGAGGAATTCGTCGTCAAGCACCGCCAAGGCGATTCCTCCATCGAATACAACGGATCGGATCTCGCGGCCGACCTGCTCGCTCTTTACAAACAACAAAGTGCCGCGTGTCGTATTCAGTACCGAAAATCAGACGGCAAACTACAGAATCTCGAGCTCGACGAGGTCCGCGCTCGGCTTTTCGACCTCAGCTTTACTCCCTACAACTGCGCGGAACTCCGCTGGGGCGCGCGCGGACAAGAACTCTCCGCCTGTCCAGACGACGCGACAAAACGTCACTGGTACGACGCCCAAGTCTATCTTCGGAACCAGATCGACCGTCGGTATGACGTCCGTATGGACTACACGGCCGACGAACTCATGCGACTCCCAACCGATGTCGGTGTGCGCGAGGCGCCCGACGTGGACGTGATCGACTTCTTGGTGCGCAACCGCGACTAACTGCTATTCGCGAACCAGATCACGGTCCATCTTCGTGAGCGCCTGAATCATGCGCTTGTGCGGCGTGCCCCGCTGATAGGCCAAGTACAGTGAAGTCGTCGCGTCCGAACCGAGAGCCTCGAATTGGAGTCGGCCCTTTTTCACCAGCCACGCAACCGCGTGCCACGGCACGACCGACGCCGCGCCGGGTGTCTCGGCAACCCAAAGCGCTAGCGACGTCAGGTCTTGCCAATAGAGATGATATGCCGGTGGAGGCATTTTCTGGCGCTGCACGAGCCACATATCGACCGGGTTATCGTTCGAAGAGATCGTCCCCCACTTCAATTTGCGGAGATCCTTTTCTTGGAGCGAAGGATGCTTCACGATGCCCCACTTCTCCGTATAGAGCGGCTTACAGACGTAGTCCGAAAGCTCCTCGCGATGCTCGAGGATACCGGCGTCCGCGCCTGCCTGAATCGTCTCCAGCGAAACCCGCGCGAGCGAATTGACCACTCGAGTTTCCAGCGTCAGGCCGGAGAACAGGTCCTGAGCCCGAATCCACCACGGCAACACGACTTCGCGCAGGAAAAGCTCCGGTCCCACGAGCACGAAGTGCTCCGGCTCCTCGGCCACGCTTTGAATGCGACGAACGCCCGCGTCCCAAGTATTGACCACTCGATCGGCCAGCCGCGCGAATTCCACCGCCTGCGGGAGCGCCCTCAAGCCCCGCGGCCCCCGGCGCTCAAAAAGGAGGGTTCCGAGTTCATTTTCGATCGACGCGACCCGTTTGGAGAGCGCCGATTGGGTGAGCTTCAACCGCTCGGCCGCACGGGTGAGATTGGGATCCGCGACGAGCACTTGGATGATCCGAAGGGATTGTATTTCCATTTGGGAATAATATTAGTCTGATTCCTCGCTTACCGGAAGATGCCGATGGTGCGACACCTAGTCATGTTTACGTTTAGACGCACCCTCCCCATCCTCACCGCTCTCTCTGTTTTCTGCGTTTCCTTGACGGCTTCCGCCTCGTTAGCGCAAACCACGAATATGACCCTCACTTGGGACGCTCTAAAGACGCTCGTTCGTACTTGTGCGGTTCAGCCCTATTCCTATAACGCAGTGGGTCGCAAAGTTTTCGGCAAGCTCGAGAGCGTTTGCTCCCACTTGCGAATCCTCGATCCCCAAACGGTTGAATTCGATCACGAAGGCGAAACGTATCGCGGAGTGATTCAGGAATCCCCACACAGTGACGGCGGCGATCTCCAAGACGTCGTTATTGTGGACGCTCAGGGTGCGCCAGTGCTCTCCGCGGAGACCGTCCTCGCATTCAACGACCCGCTCCTTGCACTCACACTGGGTGACTCGAGCGGCCTCCTCGAAAAGCAGCGCTGAAGTCCGACCCGGAAAACTTTTCCTAGCGTGCGACCTCGTTCGCGGAATTCTCGGGATTCTCCTCGCGCGACGCCGAGTCCTTGCTAAACTGTGAGCTAAGGCCGGTGTCCCGTGAAAAACTACGCTTCCCGAACTCTTAGAACCGTCGCGCTTTTCTATCTCACCTTTCCGTTGTCGTACCTCGTCGTGACGGCGCTGCTCTTCGACATTCCCGCGAATCTCATCCTCAAGATGATTCTTTCTCCGGCCTACTACATCCTCAGTTTCATCGCGATCCTCGCTGGATTTGGGCTCTGGGAGATGAAGCGCTGGTCTTGGTACGTCTTTCTCTTCTCAAGCATCCTGATCGGCTACTACAACGCGGTCCTTGCCTCGGATTTCGGTTCGAGCCACCATCGGGTGCTCGGCTTTATCGCGATCACGGTCACGTTGTTGATCGTCATCCTGCGCGTGAGCAAGGAGCTTCGCGTCCCCTATCTTTTGCCTAAGATCCGCTGGTGGGAAAGCGATCCTCGCTACCGGCTCAGCGTGCCGGCGCGGATCGCTCGTGCCGGGGACAGTGGCTCCACGACGTTCCAAGGCGAGATTCTCGACTTGTCGATGGGCGGTTGCTTCATCAAGCTCAAAGAGAACCTGGATTCGGATTCCGAGATTGGGGTCGAGTTCTCGCTCTTCGGCGTCACGACCCAGGTGAACGGGAACATTGTCTGGAAAGCCGAAGGCGCCGTCACTCACCCGCGCGGATGCGGGATCAAGTTCCATCCCCTTTCTCGCACGCAGAAGAGACAGTTCAAGGCGATCACCCAACGGCTCCGTAAGATCTCGCACCTCTACCGAAGCTCGCGCTACCTGATGAATCAGGAAGAGTTCTTCAAGAAGCTGGATGAGCTTCAGAATCTGAAAATCGAGATTTGAGGATTTAAAGCGTGCTGTTTAGCACGCTTTAAATCTCCCTACTTTTGGCGCGGCGCGAGCCGCGCAGCTCACTTCTTAGGCAGGCTGTTGAGCAGACCGGGTGGTTTGGCGTTGGGGTGAGCTGGGGTGAAGCGCCCTTGAACCTTCACGGCGGGAACCTTCACGGCCGGGCGCTTTGGCGCGGGCTTCGCGTTCACTGCGGGTCGAACCGGCCGGGCGGTTGCCTTCGCCGGCGGCGGCGCTGCAATCGAGTCCAGCACCGCCATGGTCAACAGCAAAACGATCGTGATTCCGCTCCAGGCCCATTTCTTCCGCAGCTTCGGCATAGTAGGAGAAAGGTAACATGAGCGATTCTCCGATGCAGCAGGCACTCGCCCTCGCCAAAGAGGCGGCTCTCGACGACGAGGTGCCAGTCGGTGCGGTCATCCTCCACGAAGGACGGGTGATCGGCCAGGGTCGAAATCGCCGCGAAACCGACCAAGACCCTTTGGGCCATGCCGAGCTCGAAGCCATCCGGCAAGCCGCGCAAGCGCTAGGAAGTTGGCGCCTGACCGACTGTGAGCTTTTCGTCACGCTCGAACCTTGCCCCATGTGCCTGGGCGCTCTTCAGCAGGCCCGGATCGGACGGGTCGTATACGCCGCCGCCGATCCCAAGGGCGGGGCGATTTCCCTCGGCTACCTGATCCATGAAGATTCACGAACGAATCACCGCTTTCCCGTGGAAGCAGAACCGATGGCGGAATGTGGCCAGGTCCTGACAGATTTCTTCCGCCGCAAGCGCCGCGGGTAAGGTAAACTTTCGGCATGGCCCTCAAACTCCAATTCGCCGCCCTGTCCCTCGGCGCTTCCGTTGATCAACAAACTGGAAGCCTTTCGGTTTTCGATGTCGTCGAGGAAATCCGAACGCCCCAGCTTCCCATCCAGATCCAAGCCATGTCGATCTCACTCGCACTCGAGAAGACGATGCCGGGCGAAGCCACCGGAAAGCTCTTCATCCACATCGTTACGCCCGACGGTAAGAATGCCATGGTTGGCTCGGGTGAGATGACGGTTCCAGCAGAACAACGCCGTCTCAAAGCCGTCTTCCGGATCGGCGCGTTTCCCGTCACCACGTTTGGCGCTCACCGATTCGTCGTGAGCTGGCTCAACCCCGGTGGCTCCAAGCAAGGCGAAGCCATCCTCGACTTCGACGTCGTCCAGGTCACTCAAGTGGCGCAAGCCATGGGTGAAGCCCAAGGTCATTCGAGCTCCGACGGAAAACCTTCTCTTCCGAACTAATGTCAGAGGGAAAGCTTCGGCTTCTCAATCTGCTTCGCTGGCTCAAGGAATACGCCATTTCCTGGGGACTTCTGTCCCTGATCTATTCCTACACTCTCGCGCTCATTCTTCAGCCCATCCTGGAAAAGACGTTTTCCACGCCGATCTCGCTCGCCGCGGTTTGGGCGTCGGGTGCGCTTTTGCTCCTGATCCCCGGAATCTTAGAAGCACTTCCGCTCGCGCCTTTCCACCACCCACGCTGGATTCTCGGACGACAACTTTTCTCGGAAGGATTTTGGAAGTCGTGGGCTGGTCCGCTTTTTCCGCTCTATCTTCGACACGAGCTCCGTCGCCTACCCACCCTGCTCTCGGTTGCGTTCGTCGTCACAGCGGCCGGGCTCGTGCCGACGGATCGTCGGGCGATCTGGATCTTGCTTGCGCAGTTCCCCGTTCAGCGGGCTCTTTACTCCATCCAAAAGTGGCGCTCGATCGCACTGCAGGCCTCACCACGCGAAGGTGCGCGGCAGCTCTTGCGCGCATTCGTCGGCACCCAGCTTCTCCTTGTGCTGGTGGCGTGGCTGACGGTGGGCCTCTGCGGTTTCTTCCCCACTGATGTTTGGTTGCGACTCCTTCCCGGAATTCTCGGCGGAACCCTCTGCGCCGCCTCAGTCGCGCTCGAAGGCGACGCCGGGCGCCCGTGGATGGTGAATTTTATTTCGCTGGCCGCCGGAACGCTCGGCGGATTCCTCAGCTACGCGGCCCCATGGGCGCTGCTCGCCGCACTCTACCTTTTCCATTCGATGCAAATCGGCGTCGAA
>JBEIOW010000460.1:0-2479 GCA_040377385.1 Bacteriovoracaceae bacterium
CGCGTGCGTGCCTGCACCTGGTCCATGACGGCTTCCGCCTGGACGAGGTCGATACGGCCATTCAGAAACGCGCGGAGGGTAAATTCGCCGGGCTGCGCGAGGCGGGCGCCTTCTGCCAGGCAGGCTTCGAGGATGGCGTTCATCCCGTATTTCTTCTGGGCGGCGCTGAGCACGGCTTGTTCAAGCGCAGAGATGATAATCTCGCGTTTAATGCCGCGGTCTTTACCGACAGATTCGATCACACGGGCCAAATCAGAAGCGTTCATCTTTCGACTCCTTCATCACAAAGTCACAGTCACTACTCACTCCGAGCGATTACTCGGAGAAATCAAATACCGGCTCGAGGTGAGCCTTGGAAATCAGTTCAATCGGAACGGTCACGCGCTCGCCGGCAGGCGGCGTCTGCTTGAGGCGCTTGGCCTCGCGGAGCTCTTTCTTGGAGAGCTCACGCGCGATCGTGAGCGCGACAGAGCGGTTGTTGGGCTCGCCGTCGATTCCGACGATGGTGCCGAGGAAGTTTTTCTGCTTGGAGTTCTTTGCCTGGTATTCGGCATTGCCTGCTTCTTCCGCATTCAGCGGACGGAACGTGTGAACACGCGCCTGGCGGCCAATGAACCGGGTGAAGTCGCGCTCGGTGCGCAGCGGGCGATCGACGCCGGGCGAGGAGACTTCGAGCTCGTAGGGGCCCTTGAAGACGCCTTCGATTTCGGCGTTTCCTTCGAGGGGCTCATCAAGCGCACGCGTGACCTTCACGCAGTCCTCAATGCCGATGCCGCTTTCGGCGGAGTTGTTTTCTAGGCGATCAATGAAGATACGAAGGATCTTCTGTCGCTGATTCTGAACCTCGAGATAGACGACCTCGTAACCGAGCGGCGAGATCATAGGCTCGATGACGGCGGCAATGCGCGCGTAAGCGCCGGCAACCGGAGCGGAGCCCGGATTTGCCGTGGTGGTCTGAGCTGAGTTTTCTTGCGCCATCTGCATGCTCTGAATCGTCTGTCTCTATAACTAGTGTCTGTAACTAGGGTCTATAAAACGGGCCGTCGGGATCTCCGGGCGAACCGCCGGGACCGCCGCAGACAAAAAAAAAGGCGGGCTGGTGGCCCACCTCGCAGTGACCCGAATTGGGGTTCAAATAGCATGGGCAGGCGGGCTTGAGCAAGGCATGAAAGCGTCGCGTTGACACCGGGCGAGACTTCGGCTGCAATACTGAAGTGCACCTCTCCAGCTCATTTAACGCGGCGAGTCTTGTTCGTAGGGTGTCCTCCTATCCTCCTCAGATTCTGAGGGTTTGCGCTCTGTTGGGCGCTGGGATCGTGGCATTGGGGACGCTCCCGGTGGCCGGTGCGGCCGAAGGGGTGAGATTTTCGCTACAGCCCCTGGCTGGGGAGCCCGCTCGGGATCTTCGTTTCTGGTCCGTTGAGGAGCTGACCTCGGGCAAGTTCGGGGAGGGGAAGACCAAAAAAGTTCGCTCCAGCCGTGAGCGGGACCCCCGCACGGGCGAGGTGGTGGAATGGAAGGGGACCCTGCTTTCGGATTGGGTGACGGAAGCGCTTTCGGAGCTTTCTCCCAAGACCCGCGCCGAAGTTGACCTCCTGCTCCTGAAAACGGTCAAAGGCGACCAAGCTTGGATGCCGCGCGCGTTTGTCGTGAAGTACCCCATTCTGCTGGCGGGCCAACGCGGGTCGAAGTCTTTGGGGGACCAGTCGCCGCAGATCGTCCTGCCGTGGACCTCGCGGACCCGGGTCGACATCAACCAGGAAGAAATGCCGCTAGAGATTCTCTTTCTTCAGGGCGTGCGCTCGATTGAGTTTGCCAACAGCAAAGAGCGGTTTCGTGACTATCGCCTGACCCGACGTACGGACCCGTCCGCCATCCGCGGAGAAAAGCTCTTCATGTCGAGTTGCATCAGCTGTCACGCTCAGGGTCAAGGCCCGGCCCTCGAAGTGATCACACAGGAAGTTCACGCCCAGAAAATCGAATCGACCGGGCATCCAAAGGTCCCGCACGGGCCTGCGCTCGATGAGAAGGAACGTCGGTCGGTCGGCAGCTTCCTCAGCGCGCTTCGAGCCGAAGCTTCCTCCAAAACTGCGAAAACACCCTGAGGAGCCGCGGGCTCTTCTGGTAGAGTGTCGGCATGGTTCGAGTCCGATTCGCTCCCAGTCCCACCGGGTTTCTCCACATCGGCGGCGTTCGCGTCGCGCTCTATAATTGGCTGTATGCCCGTCGCCATGGCGGTCAGTACCTGCTTCGGATCGAAGACACGGATACCGAACGCTCGGAGTCGCGCTTTACCGAGGACTTTCTCGTCTCGCTGAAGTGGCTCGGCCTGGAGCACGATGAGGAGCCCGTCTACCAGAGCCAGCGGCTCGACATTCATCGTGCGCGCGTGATGGAACTCGTCGAGAAGGGCTTGGCCTACTGGTGCTACTCGACTGAAGAAGAGATCGAAGCCATGCGCGCCAAGGCCATGGCCGAA
>JBEIOW010000031.1:0-10608 GCA_040377385.1 Bacteriovoracaceae bacterium
ATTCTTCAAGCAGTGCGTCTACGAGCTTCCGCTCTCCTACATGATTAAGAACCGCTATCTGACCGTTCCGGTGAAAGTAGATACGCCGGTAACGAGCTACGACTTCTCGGAGTTGTCCGAAACTGGGCGGCTCTATACGGCGGCCGAGGTCGAGGAGATCCTCAAGAGCCAAAAGCGTCTCACGCCCCTGATCATTAACAACATCATCGATATCGCTGAGCGCTACGATCGTCAGGGGGTGATGATTTTCAGCGCCTCAGTCCGACACGCCGAAGAAATCATGTCGTACTTGCCGGAGGGTCAAGCACGCTTGATTGTGGGCGAGACGGATCAGGCCGATCGAAGTGCAACCATTAGTGACTTTAAGCTGAAGAAGTTCAAGTACCTGGTGAACGTCTCTGTTCTGACGACAGGGTTCGATGCGCCGCACGTCGACGTGATCGCGATCTTGCGTCCGACCGAATCCAATAGCCTCTATCAGCAAATCGTCGGGCGCGGGCTCCGGCTCTCGGCGGATAAGAAGGATTGCTACATTCTGGATTACACCGGCATGGGGCACGACATCTACGCCCCGGAGATCAGCGACAAGCGGCCAGTGAAGGACACAGTTCCTGTCCAGGTTCCTTGCCCCGCCTGCAGCTTTGAGAATGTCTTTTGGGGATACGCCAACTCCGAGGGCGAGGTGATCGAACACTTCGGGCGCAAATGCCGAGGCGCCACACAGGATCCGGTGACCTATCAGCTTACGCCGTGCGGATTTCGTTTTCGGCTCAAGCTCTGCCAGAGCTGCGGAGCGGAGAACGACATCACGGCTCGGGCGTGTGAGAAATGCGATGCCGTCCTGATCGACGCTGACGCCAAGCTCAAGCAAGCCAAGCTCTCGAAGAACGCGCACGTGCTCACGCCCGAGCGGATCACCTTTGATGAGCGAAAGGACAAGAACTCCAACTCCTACCTGGAGGTCCGCTACTACGATTACGACGGTCAGTACGTCAGCGAGGCGCACTTCTTCAGCAATCCGTCCTCGGTCAAAAAGTTCAACATCAACTTCTTGCGCTCGCACCTGCGACGCCCGGAGCTGGCGTCAGAAATTAGAAATCCACTGGATGTTCTTAAGTACCGAAGTCTGTTTCGGTTGCCGGCATTTGTCATTGCGCGCAAGCAGGATCAGTACTGGAAAATCACCGAAAAGGTATTCGCGGAGGAACTCTAGATATGCACAAAAATGCGAAAGCCATTCTTGAGTACTGGTTCGGGGACCTGGAGCATACGCCGGAGTACTTCGCCAAACGCTTTCCCTTTTGGTTCAACGGCGGCAAGCGCGTGGATGCGGAGATTCGCCGACGCTTCGGGAAGGATCTTCGGCGTGCTGTCGCGGGCGAGTATCGGAACTGGGAGAAGACTCCCAAGGAATCACTCGCGCTCATCATTCTCTTGGATCAGTTCTCACTTAATCTGCACCGCGAGAAGCCCGCATCCTACGACCAATCACGACTTGCGATCCCGGTGGCCGACCGGTTGATTCGTTCGAAAACTCATCGGCTGCTCACCCCGATCGAACGGGCGTTCGTCTATCTGCCGTACGAGCATTCCGAGAAGCTGAGTGACCAGCTTCGGTCTGTGCGTCTCTACACGGAGCTTGCGCGAGAGGCTCCTGGGTACGCCAAGGGTGCGTTTGCCAATACGTTGGACTACGCTAAACGCCACTACACGGTCGTGCGTGACTTCGGTCGATTCCCCGACCGTAACGAGGTGTACGGTCGAATCAGCACGGCGCGCGAGGAGCGATTCTTGAAATCCAAGCGAGCGCCGTTCTAGGGAAGCTTCGGGGCGGGTCCCGGTTGTCCGTAAAGCACGCGTGCGCGCCCTTCCATGGGGAGAGTGAATTCGTCCGTCACCATGCCGAGGGACACGGCGAGCTCGTTCAAGTGCCGCATCCAAGGCTTGTAGGGCATCGAGTTATCACTGCAGCAAGGGACGACGGCGAAGGGAACTCGGTGTTTGGCCGCGTACTCGATGATCACGCGAGTCGCGCCGTCCGCGTGCATGCCGGCAATCAGGTCAGCTTGGCATGGCTCTTCGAGAGTAAACTCTCGCTCCGCAAAGCGCACCTCGAGATGCTTATGGCGACGATCAAAAGTCGTGCATTCGCGTCCACGCGTCGTGAGAGATTCGTTTAGCTTGCCCATCCCTCCGGCGACGTCGAATACGCGCTGGGCCTGGGGGAACTGTCGAACCAAAAAATCCGCGAAAAGATCAAATCGACGTTTATCGGCCACATGGAACTCCCGGGCGTCGTGCGTACCACAGACGCCCGGGTGGAGGCGCCGAAAAATCAGTTCCAGTTATCGATCTTCACGTCGTCCGGGGAGGGCTGTCCCTGGCCGGTTTCGACGAGCCTCTTGAGGCTCATCAGGAAAACCGCCCACTTCGTACAGCAATGGGCGGTGAATTCGACTTCTTCTTTCCAGCCCCGGTGTCCGAAGAGCACGATCGTGTATTCACCCTCTTGCTTGAGATCATAGGTGAGGTCCGTTCCAACCCATTCCTCGGGCCCCGATTTGCATCGCCAGCGGACTTGCTCGGGATGAGCTGGAGTCTGGACGGACATCTGCATCTCGCCCAAGAGTTCCCCTTGTGGGTTCTTGAACCGAAACGCGATCGTGCCTCCGACTCCGGCAGAGCCAGAGGTGTCTTTAGTCCACCAGCCACTCAGGCCTTCGATCGAGGTGAGTGCGCGGTGGACGAGCGGAAGCGGTGCGCGGATTCCCACGCGATGAAGGATGTCGGTCATGCTGGTGCTCCTGGGCTGTGGGTGGGCAATTACATTTCGAACTCAAGCGTCTTTCCGGTTTCCAAGAGCGACTTGAGTCCGCTGAGGACCGCGGGCCAGCCTTGCGAGATCGACGGGCGGTGCTTGGAGTTCACAATAAAATCCGTATGCGTGACGGTCAGGCGCACGGTCTGCGTGCCGGCCTCCGGTTCGAGCTCGATCGTGACCCGTGTGGGGGGTTCATCCGAGGCAGGTCCGTTGGACTCGTGAAAGGTATAAGACAGAAGCTTCGGGCGGTCAGCGATCAGGACCTTGCCGTCCACCTTCAGCTCACCGTTCGACAAGTATCTCATGGGCGATCCAACCTTCCAGTCGCTCATGATCTCGATGTTGAACCAGTACAGCCGCGTGAATGCGGGTGAGGTGAGGGCTTCCCAGATCTTCTCTGGAGTTGACTGAATGTAGGTGACGTAGACGAAATCCGGATCTCTTTCCTGTGACTTAGGCATTCCTCTTCCCTTTCAATGGAGGCTCTTCCAGAGCTGATTTCAGAGCGCTGAGCGCGTCCATGCGTGCGCGTTCGAATTTGCGGATCCAGCGGCTTTGGATGGAGTGGATCGGCACCGGGTTGAGGTAGTGGTGCTTTTCGCGGCCGCTCCAGACGACCGTGACGAGGTGGGCTTCTTCCAGGATCGTGAGGTGCTTCATGACCGCTTGGCGGCTCATGCTCTTCGCGTAAGGCGCCCAAAGTTCGCCCAGTGTTTGACCGCCCTGGGCATACAAGCGATCGAGGATTGATCGCCTGGTTTCATCTGCGAGGGCTTTGAAGACCGCGTCCATGTTATCCACTATATGTAACTAAACAGTTACATGTCAAGCGGCTTCATGTTGGGACTGCTCGAGCAGATCCGGTTGGAGCTGAGGTCAATTCAGGAGGATCACCAGATCCGGATCCGTTCGGCTTCGGGCAGGAACATTGGATCTCCTGCCTTGCAACTGAACGATTCGTGGAATTCCTTGAGGTGGCGCACTTGCTCGTTCACCCGAAGCTCAATTGGCGAGTGGGGGTCCGTCTTGAGCAGCAGCTCGCGAAGCGAGGGACGGACGACGCCGCACCAAGAACGCGCATAGTGAATGAAGAAGTCGCGCTGGGCTTCGGGCGTTGAAGGCTTGCCCTGGAATACCGCTCGATGCGAGGTGGTGATGCCGACGTGGTCGCCGATGTTCTCGCCGAGCGTGAGGCGCCCGTCCGCTCCTTGGGCGTCGAAACGGGCGATGAAGCGATTGCTTCGTTCGTGAAAACGGGTCCGGTCCTGAGCGGTCATCCAGGTACGGCGCTTGCCTGTATCGTCGTATTGAGAGCCCTGGTCGTCGATGCCGTGACCGAGTTCGTGGCCAATGACTGATCCAATGGCGGCGATGCTGTTTTCGAGAGGCGCCTTGGCGTCGAAGAAGGGGTATTGAAGAATCCCAATCGGCAGAACGAACACGTTGTCGGGCGGCGTGTAGTAGGCATTGATCGTGAGAGGTCCAATCAGCCATCGGCTGCGGTTGCGCGGCTTGCCGAGCTCCCCGATCTCACGGTCGAGCAGGTTTTGATCGAGAAGCCGGAGATTGGCGTAGGGGCGCGTCGGGTCGTAGGTCGCCGGTGGATTGAAGTGCCACTCTCCGTCGTCGCGTGGGGAGACGAGGAGGAGACGGGCCGTGCGCATCTTGCGGATCGCTTCCTTCTTCGCAACTGGCGTGAGCCAGGTATTGGCCTGCAATCCTTGAATCAGCGAAGCGCGCACCCTCTCAACCATTTTGATGATTTGTTCGCGCGGAAAATCCGGAAAGAGGATCGGCATTAGCTCGGCGTCAAGCTCGCGATCGAATTTCGACATCAGGAGATTGGTGCAGCGTTCGTCGCGGCTGGGTCGGACTTTAGGTCCGCCCAGCTGTTCGTGCTGAAAGGTCACGAACTGCGCCCGGAACTCGCTGTAGGCGTCGTCCATCCAGTCTTGCGTGGCGTGGAAGATCAGTAGGTTCTTTATGGTGGCGAGATCGCCGTTGGTCAGGAGATCGTTGGCGGCGGCGAGGGTTTCCGGAAACAAGTTGCGCAACCGCGTTTTGGTGGGCACGCGTTTCAAGAAAACGCCAAGGTCCAGGGAAGGATAGCTTTTCACGAGCTGGTCGCGGGTGGTGTAGTTTCGTTCGGCCATGCGGAGGCGAGACTCGGCCGGCAGCGGGTCCTTGGCGGTGAGTTCTTTCTCGAGAGCGACCACGGACCGAGCGCGTTCCTCGGGCTTGGATAGACCCAGAGCGCGAAACTGCTGCGTGGCGATGCGCTCGAGCGCTTTGAGCGCGTCGGGTTTTTCGTAGTAGGTTCGCTCGGGATAGGTGGCGACCTCCGAGATCAGGACCGCGTCGTTCAATTTCGGATCGTCCTGGTTGGGAACTTTTGCGAACTGCACAGCCGTGAAGTCCGGAGTGCCGATGCGTGCCGACAAGAGCTTGCGGAGATCTGCCAGCGTGGTGGCGGCCTCGATGCGCGCGATCTCGGCTTGGACGAGCTCGCGTTCCTCGCGTTTTGCCGCATCCGGGTTCATGCAAGCGGCATAGACATCGCGGAGGGCCTGTACGCGAGGGCTAGGCTTTTCCATTGCGGCGAGCATTCCAAGGTAGCGCTTCTTGGCGTGAAAAAGGCGCTCGTGTGAATCGCTGAAGCTAAAGATGTGGAGGCTTCGGTCCTCGCGCAGCTGGAAGGATTGATTTACGCCACTGCAGACATGGGCGTAAAAGTCCTTGCAGGGAGCCGCAGTGGTCGAAAGCGGAAACTCACGTCGCTCTGGATAGCCCGAGCCTTCAAACAGCGCCGCTCGCGTGGGGACGGCTGCGACGCCCTGGGTGGCGGAGAGAGCGGCGATGGCGAGGAGCGCGGACAAAGCGAGGAGTCGCATGGGGTGATCCTTTTTTTGATACGGGTGAACGGCGTGCGAGTCGACTCACCGTGAGAAAGTCGACCCGCGCCGAAGAAGGTGAGCGTGAGTCTTAGAGTCGGAATCCGACCTGGGCTGACATCAACATCGCATTGAAAAGATCGTCAAAGTCGGTGGCTGCCCGCAGATCGACAAACAATTCTGGATGGATGTTCATTCCGGTCGAAATCGCCAGGTTGAGGTTGCTGCTGTGTCCAGAGTTCAGCGGCCAGGTCACCTGAGCGCCGGTACCAACATAGAACTCGCTCATCTTGACCTTCAGGATATTGGTGATCGCAAGTGTGCTGAGGCCTGTTGCTGGGGCTTTGTAGGTGGCCCGCTGGAACTCCACGAACCCTTGGTAGCCAAAAACTTCATGAAAATGAGATTCAATGTGTCCGCCGGCGTTGACGCCGACTCCACCCGAGAGGCCGCTAGGGAGCACGGGGCTGAAGTTGAGCCCAGCGTTGAGACCATACGTGTTGGTTGCGGCATGGGCCGACGAGATCAGTCCGAGCAGGGCCAAGATTGAGACGAGAAACGGCTTCATAGTGACCTTTCCTGATTGGAAACAATAAGTGCGGAATTTAGCCGAACTGGATCTTCCGTCATAGGAAGAATCTGCTCCGCTTGCGGTACTGACCACACTCGGCCATCATCAGGGTCATGCCGTTTCCGCCTATTCGTTTCTCCGCGTGGCTCCCTCGAGTGGCGGGCCCCTGTTTATTCCTGCTCCTCTCGCAACCGGTGCATGCTTTTCCGCAGGGCGGCAAGTCCGGACTGCTGGGCAACACGGCTTCTCGTCCCGACGATATTGGTTCAGCCCAGGTCTACCCCTCGGCGATCACGACACTCGTCGGCGATACGAAGCTCTTCTCGGGCCTGATGTACTACCAGGCGAGCCTCAACGGACAGAAAGACGAGCTCAAGAGCAAGCTGGTTCCGTTCTTCACGGGCACCCAGTATCAGGTTGGAGAGCTCCAGGTGGCGACCTACTTCACCTACGAGGATTCTTTTTCGGGCAGAACTAAGCTTTCTTTGCTCAATGGCGCTTTCAGGGCGGACTTGTCGGGAACGGACGAGAACCTCGTCCTGGGGGTTCCGGTGGCGATTCGTCTCTCACCGGAGTGGTCGCTCGGAGCAGCTGCGATCGTTTCTGCTTTCACTTCAGAAACGCGTCTGGTGGCCTCGAACGTGAACCCTCCGAATAGTTTTCTTCTCTCCACGGACTCCACGCAGACCTTATATCTGTTGGGTTGGACGCTCAGTGCTTCCCACGAGGCTGGGCCAAACTTCTGGTCGTTGGCGCTTCGGACCGCCCACTGGAAGCTGGCGGGAAGCGGACACGAAGTGGTGAACCTCTTCAGGCAGGGCGCTGACCCGAATGAAGTCGCCCAAGATTATGAGCCGCGGCAGTCTTTCCCTTGGGTGGCGTCGATCGGGTGGAGCTTAGCGAGCGGGATGCTGCGACCGGCTTTTGATCTTCAGTATTTCTTTCCGCGCAGCTCGGTCGTCACCGACGGAGCCTCCGCCAGCGACTCTCGTCAGCTGACGTTCGAGCCGACCTTTGCGCTGAGCGCGGGTCTCGCGGTGGAACTCGGTTCGGTCTCATGGCTGACGGGCGTACGTTTCAAGCGGAAGACCTTCGAACGGTCGGGTTACGACGAGCCGATGATCCTCAATCTGTCTTTAGGCCTGCAGCTCAATACCTGGCAGAGTCATCCGACGGTCGGGGTCTTCTTTGAGCAGGCCAAGGGGCGCTCGAGCGTGGAACTCTACGGACTGTCCTATACGACTCGCTATGACCTGTAGACTGGAGAAGGGGCGCTGGCCGCCGCTTGCTCTGAGGCTTTCCAGAAGGGCCCGCTGACACGATCGACGAGATCCGGTCAGCGGGTTTCTTTTTTTGAAGATGTCGTGAAGAGCTTAGCGGCAAATGAAGTCGCCTTTTTCTTCGCCAGCGATGCTCAGCGAGCTCTCTTCCATCTCATCGAGATAGAGCATGAAGCGCGCTTTCTTTGCGTCGGTAGACTTAAATTCGAACATCACATCTTCCAGCATGACAACGCCTTCGCTCTCCAGTTCCTCAACAGCGTTTGCTCCGTTGAACAGGGCGAGACGATACGGATGCGGAACGCCTTCCTGGACTTCCCCTTCCTGAGCTGGGGTCAGAACGGCGGTGGTTTGAAGAATCTTCTCGTTCTCCCGATTGTACTGATTGCAGACGTATTTTTCGGCTCCAAATGCGGAGAACGATAAGAGCGAAGCAAGGCAAAGAATCGTGGTTTTCATAAGGTCTTCCTAGGTTGGTAGAGTAATAGGACGCGCAGGCCGTATAGCGCGATGCGTCATCAGTCACAAGTACCTATTTGGGCTTTGCAGAAACCTAAAAAATGGTAGAGCGCGCCATGAAGCCCCCAGTGACCGAGTAAGTGTTCGGATTCACGAGGGAACTATTCAGGCAAACGCTCATTCATTTCCTTTTCGGTAAGCCTGCGTTGTCGCCGCGAATTTCTCAATCCATCCGCTTTAGAGGGGAGTGGAGAGACACTCCATTACCTCGACGCCATCACCCGGGAAGAAGGCGAAGTGCGGGTGATCGAGAAAAATCTTGGCCGCATCTTCGTGAGAGGTCGCCTGAATGACTATAAAGGCTCCCATCTGGCTTGGGCCGTCATTCACTCCGCGAATGTCGATCGTCTTGGTCACTTTGCCGACAGAGCCACCCTCAAAGACGATTTGATTCTGATGGTTTGCCGACCACCGCGCTTGAGCCTGAGCACCTTTTTGAGCGCGCTCGTTTTGCTCCTCGGGGCTGAGTCGCTTCCACGCCTCATGGTTCTTGCTGTTCTCGGCACAGGTGAAGATCGCTAAAAAGGTTTTCATTAGAACTCCCTGCATTTGCTTATCTGCATCCACGGTTTAGCTCAATTCTGACGGTTTCAACCTTTTGGGTCAGTTCGATTTCTAGGGGCTCCCTCGCGCCAAGTGAAGCCTCTCTGGCTGAACAGGCGCTTATCGGCTCTTCTTTTCGGCGGGGCCAGTTTCGCTGAGCTGCTTTCGGATCTTCTTCACCTCCGCCGATTGAAGGGCGTGATGGGACTCGCGCGCATATTCGGCCAGCCGGTTCGTAACCACCCGCAGGGTCTCGAGGCGAGCCGCCGTCTTGTCGTCGCTTCGGATCACCGTCCAGGGGGCGCGTCGCGTATGAGTCTTCTCGAGCATTTTCTCGACCGCCTCGACGTAGGCATCCCAGCGTTTGCGAGCACGGATATCCTCGGAGGTAAACTTCCAGCGCTTCTGGGGATCATGGAGTCGATCTTCGAATCGCCTGAGCTGCTCGTCGGCCGAGACGGCGAGGAAGATCTTGATGACTGGGATGCCGTCGTCGACAAGCAGGCGCTCAAACTCGTTGATCTCGCGGTACGCTTCTTTGAGTCGGTTCTTTGGCGCAAGCTTCTCCACCCGCTCAACGAGAACGCGTCCATACCAGCTGCGATCAAAGACGGCGAGGGTGCCCGGGTAAGGAAGGCTTCGCCAGAAACGATACAGGTAGTGGCGGGCTTGGTCATCTGGGCGGGGTGGTCCAATCGGATGCACCCGAACCGCGCGCGGATCCAAGTCCTCCGTCAGCGCCCGAATCGCACCGCCTTTTCCGGCAGCATCAAACCCTTCGATAACTACGATCGCCCGCGCTTGCTTCTGCCAAAGACCTTGCTGGATCCGGAGCATCTGGAGTTGCAGCGTCTTGATTTGAGGTTTCGTCTTGGATTTATCCAGAGGCGAGACCTTCGCACGAAGTTTGAGTTTCAGACTGGGGGGCTTCAACATCCGATTTTGCCTCAAAAGGATTTGCTGGTCTGATCAGATCACGCCCGTTGAAAGTTTCCATCTGCAATCAACGGATTCGCGACCCGATCGAGGCATGAGCATTTCTCCCCATCGTTCTTGGATCTGGCGCCTGGGTCTTGTGCTAAACTGAGAGGGCGATGGTTGCGTTTACCTGGTTGATCATTTCGTTTTTCGCCGCGCTCGCGCATGCTGGCGACGGAGTGGTTGAGTGTAGTGCTCACGCGCTAGCCTTTGAGCGCGAAGAGGCGTTGTTCGCCGAGGTCACAGCGGCGCTCTCCTCCGCTCCCGAATGTATTTCTTCTGCCTCTATCGGTAAAGGTGACCCCGAGTCCCGGCTTCGGGCGTTGATGAAGGACCTGTCCGATCAGGAGGTCTTTGCACGCTTGATCCTGGCTGAGACGCTGGCTTCGACTTGCCCTTCCGCCGATGTCTCCCGGGGCATTGCTTGGTCACTCCGCGACCGCGTCGAAGCGAGGAACTCGAAGAGCTTTGGTCTTGGGCGTGAGGTCGTCTTTAAGAAACAGCAGTTCCGGTCGAGCACGGGCTCCTGTGACGTCGCCATGCGGGAGGTTTTTCTCTGCCCGTCATCGGCGGGCGCTTCGTGGAAGTCGAGATGGAAAGATGCGACCGAAGCCTACGCCGAGACTCAGAGGCGCGACGCGAAGAGCCCTTTCAAGAGCAAGGCGTATCACTACTTCTTTCCGCGACACTTTGATCAGTCCGTGAACTGCGCGAAGTGGAAGGGTGTGACGCCAGCGTGGGCGTCGTCCGCGCGCGAGCTCAAGCCGAAGGGCTTGGAGATCAAGAGCTCTTGCGTTGGATTCTATCGGTAAGACCTAAAATCACTGCGTGAGTCTAATCTTCAACGTAAGTAGTGCTGAGATAGGCGATCGCCTGGTCTCTTAGCTTGAACACGTACCTGAATTTGAGCGGGCTCCCGTCGAAGGAGCCAGAAACCTCTGCCAAGATCTCCACTTGATCGGAGCCGGCTTCCACCGTGATCGGCTTAATCTGGAGCGCGTACTG
>JBEIOW010000153.1:0-5575 GCA_040377385.1 Bacteriovoracaceae bacterium
GTGGCGATCCACATCGAACCGGCGCTCGGCCTCGCGGAGGGTAGGGAGATTGGCCTTCAGGAAGGCGCGGCTTCTGGGCAGCGATAGACCTCCCAAGTGCACGGAATAGTTGGCCGTCTTCATGAATCCGAAGATATTCGCCTCGAGGACCTCGAGAGCGTGTTTACGTGAATAGCTTTTGCGGGCGAGTCGGAAGAAAGAGGGCGGCACCTTGCGCGCTCGAAGCTCGGTTTCGAGCTTTTTCCATTCCTCTGAGGTGACGGCATGCGCGCGGTCGCTCAGCAGTAGGGTGGCCCCGCTGAGAACGAGTCCGAGCATGAAGGTAAGGAATACGGGGGTGCGCATCGGGGAACAATGACTGAGCGCGCCGCGTCGGTACAACCGGAGACGGCATTTTGAATCCGATTCTCCCCCCTTTTTTCAGGGCGGTTGACGGCTCGGTCGGTGGTCGATATAGCCATGAATTCAAAATTTTAAGCGGGAGGAGGTGATTTTCGATGCCAGGCATAACCATTCGTGAAGGCGACTCTTTTGAGGCCGCCCTCAAGAAGTTCAAGAAGCAGTGTGAAAAAGCCGGAATTCTATCGGAAATTCGTAAGCGCGAAGCCTACGAAAAACCTTCCGTGAAACGGAAAAAGAAAGCGATCGCCGCGCGCAAGCGTCTCTCCAAAAAGGGACGTTCCAGCCGCCCCGAACGTTGATTCCAGCCGATTACCGTTAGAAGCCTCGGCTTATTCTCCGCTCGCGCGGAGAGGAAGTCGGGGCTTCTTCCTTTGTACCCAAGGGGGTTCGCCATGAGCGTCGCCAATGCACTGAAAGACCGACTTTCTGAAACGATCAAGACCGCTATGAAGAGCGGGGATAAAGACACGCTGACTTACGCGCGGAGCCTTCATGCGGCGATTCGCAAGAAGGAGATCGATGACCGGGTTGATCTGGACGAGGCGGCCTTCATGAAAATCGTGCAGACCTCGGTGAAACAACGGCAGGACAGCATCGATCAGTTCAAGACAGGCGGGCGTGAGGACCTCGTGACGAAGGAGTCGGCGGAGCTCAAGTTCCTCATGACGTTCCTGCCCGAGCAGATGGGCGAAGCGGAGATTCGCTCACTCGTTGATTGGGCCGTCACTGAATCCAAAGCCGCGAGCGCCAAGGACATGGGCTCCGTGATGAAACTTCTTCTTCCCAAAGTGCAGGGTAAGGCCGATGGCAAGCTCGTCAGCCAAATCGTCAAGGAACGCCTCGGCTAAAACCGATCCGCGGGTCGCCTCGGAAAGGACCAAGGAGCAGACTCGATGAGCCGCGTTTCTCCCGAACTCCTCCAGAAGATCAAGGACGCCGTCAATCTCGTGGACGTCGTGTCCGAGCAGGTCGTTCTCAAAAAAACTGGCGCTAACTATAGCGGACTTTGCCCGTTTCACTCGGAACGATCCCCTTCGTTCAGCGTTCATGAAGGCAAGCAGCTCTATCACTGTTACGGCTGCAAGGCGGGAGGCGATCTCGTCGACTTCGTGAAGAACATGCATGGCCTGAGTTTTCCGGAAGCGATTGAGGACCTCGCGCAGCGGGCGCGGATCCCGCTTCCTAAAGATTGGGCGGGCGGAGACGTCGGCGATCCAGCTAAGGCCAAGCTTCGGGACGAGAAGAACGAGAAAATCCAGACGGCCTTCAAGCTGAACCGGTTCGCCGCGGCCTTCTATCACGCGCAGCTTGCGCATCAGCGGCACATCGCTGCCTATTTTCGCGCGCGCGGGCTTCAGGATCAGGACCTGACCCGTTCGTTCTATATCGGCGCGGCACCGGCAGGGTGGGACTCACTTTCGCGGCACCTGCACGACAAGAAGGCGCCTCTTCCGCTGGCGATCGAGCTCGGGCTCATCCGGAATTCGCAGCCAGGAGCCAAAGGGATCGGCTACTTCGATCTGTTCCGGAGCCGGGCGATGTTCCCGATCCTCGATACGCGGGGACGAGTGACAGCATTCGGTGGCCGTTCCGTTCCTCCTCCCGAGGGCGCGCCGGACTCTGGCTCCGAGGGCGCAAAGTACATGAACTCCCCCGACTCGTTGCTCTTCCATAAGAGCAAAGTCGTGTTCGGTCTTTTCCAGGCGGGAAAGCACATTCGGGATAGCGACGAAGTCATCGTGGTCGAAGGTTACTTCGATGTGATGGCGCTCCACGCGGCGGGATTCCAGAATGTAGTGGCCACCTGCGGGACGGCCCTGACGACGGACCACTTAGCCTTGCTCGGAAGGTTCGCCAAAAAGGTCATCATCCTTTTCGACGGTGACCGCGCGGGCCAGGAGGCGACTGAACGAGCGATGGAAGTGGGCTTAGACCAAGGGGCGATCCTGTACTCCGCGCGGCTTCCCGATGGCCTCGACCCCGACGAGATCCTCTTTGAAAAGGGGACGGGGAAGCTTCTCGAGCGGGGCAAACTCCAGATCCGGGAGATCCTTGCGCGGACCGCGCCCATTCTCGACCAACGCGTGGCGGAATCGATTGGACAGTCCACCCAGGGGCCAGAAGCCAAGACCCAGGCCGTGAAAGCGATCGGAGCTTGGCTCTCTCGCTACAAGGATCCGGTCGGTCGGGAGGTGCGTCTGGCCGAGGTGGCGCAGCAACTGGGCGTGCCCCGGGAGCTGCTCGTTTCGGGTTCAGTCGTCGCGAGTAAGGGAGGGGTAGGAGGGCCAGTGCGTCCCGTTGCACCCGCTGTGGCGGCTCGGCCTGGGCCAGTTCCCGCGCCGCGCTCCCGTGTTTCCGTTCCGACTCCTCGCCCTGTTGCGCGGAAACCCCAGCTTCCGAAGGGTTTTTCGGCCGCTGAGAAGGTTTGGCTCAAACTGCTCGCCCATCCGGAAAAAGCACAAGAGTGGATCGACCGAACCGGCCCGGATCTTCCCCCTGAAGTGACATTTTCTGGCCTATTTGAGCCTCCGGCGAGGGACTTTGTGACCCTACTGGTCTCCGAGCCATCGGCTCTGACTCAGTTCGCATCGGATCCCACACGGTTTTTCGGCCCCGACTTTGACCCCGTCTTGCGCTCGGCTCTTGCAGAAGCATTCACTCAAGAGGCGCTTGCGCCTGCGGATGAAGAGATTCAACTCGCAACGCATCGCCTCCTCTCTCGAACTTGGGCACGTTTTTCGCAGAGTCTTCGAGAGCGGTTAGCAGCCGCGGAAGCCCAGAAAAACATGGGTTTACACGCGGAATTGATGAAGGAATACCTTGACGTCCAACGTCGAATGCAGGAGTTTAGCAGCTTCTATGACGAAGCCTAAAAATGCCGCCGGGAACTCGTCGCAGACCTCCGTCTCGTCGATGAAGTCGATGATGAATGGTGCGTCTGTCTCCACCAAGACGATGTCCACGAAAGTGGTCGCGACCGAGACGACCCTCTCCGTGGAGGTGAAGTCGACGGACTTCAGCGCCGAAGTGAAGGCGGTTGAAATTTCCAAGACCAAACTGGGTCAGACGCTTTCGCAGAACAAAGAGATCAAGAAGCTTCTCGATCTCGGTCTTCAGCGCGGATACCTCACTTACGAAGAAGTGAACGAACTCCTCCCGCCGGAGATCGTCTCAGCCGATACGCTTGATGCGATCATGATGCTTCTCGCGGAAAGCGAGATCGAGGTCATCGACTCCGCGAAGCGTCCAAAGGAAACCGACGACGAAGACGAAGAACAGGCGCCACTCGGAATGGGTGCGCCCACCGACGCGGACGAAGAAGAAGCTCCGGCGCCCGCCGAAGAGTACGCGCGCGGCGCGGACCCCGTTAAGCTTTACCTGAAGAAAATGGGCAGCGTTTCGCTCCTGACCCGCGAAGGGGAAGTCGAGATCGCCAAGCGCATCGAAGAGGGCGAGATCGAGATTCTCCGCGCCCTGCTCGCCTCGAAGCTCGGCACCCTGTCGATCGTCGAGCTCGGGGAGCGCCTCGAGACCGGCAAGACCAAGATCAAGGACGTCATTCGCGGCGTCGACGAAGAGATTTCGCCCGACGACGAGAAGAAGTTCCTCGACCGCGTACTGACCGCAATCTCCAAGGTGAAGGCGCTCGTTTCCTACCAGGAAAAGATGTCCACTTCGCTTGTGGGTGCGGAAGCTAAAAAAGTTCCCGCCAAAGAGAAAGAGCGCATCCAGGTCGAGATCAAGCGGCGCGAGCGCCAGGTCGAGAGCGGATTCGAAAACATCGCGTTCAACCGCAAGACGATCAATGCGGTCGCCGGCAAAATCAAAGGCTTCTGGGGCCGCGGCAAAGAGCTCGTGGACGAACGCAAAAAGGTTTACGACTACCTCGGCGTCAAAGACGAGAAGCAGATGCGCGATCTCGCGCGCGACTTCCGCAAAGGCGGAGAACTCATTCCTCAGCTTTGCCGTCAGTTCGACGTTACGCCGGAGAAACTCGGCCAGCTCGTTTCGCAAGAAGAGGACATCTCCAAGCGCATCGAGCGCCTGGAAGAGGAGTCGGGCGTCGAGGTTCTCGAGCTTCGCCGCATTCACGACACCCTGACGATCGGCGAGCGCAAGGCTGACCAAGCCAAGAGCGAGCTCGTCGAGGCCAACCTGCGCCTCGTGGTCTCGATCGCCAAGAAATACACCAACCGCGGTCTTCAGTTCCTGGATCTGATCCAGGAAGGGAACATCGGCCTGATGAAGGCCGTGGATAAGTTCGAATACCGTCGCGGTTACAAGTTCTCGACGTACGCCACCTGGTGGATTCGCCAGGCGATCACGCGCGCGATCGCCGACCAAGCGCGCACGATCCGGATCCCGGTGCACATGATCGAGACGATCAACAAGCTCATCCGGACCTCGCGTCTGCTCGTGCAGTCGCTCGGTCGTGAGGCGACCCCTGAAGAGATCGCCGCCAAGATGGAGCTTCCGGTCGATAAGGTCCGCAAGGTCCTCAAGATCGCTAAAGAGCCAATCTCGCTCGAGACGCCAATCGGTGAAGAGGAAGACTCTTACCTGGGTGACTTCATCGAGGACAAAAAGATCATCAACCCGGCTGAGGCCGTGATGAACATCAACCTCTCGGAACAAACGCGGAAGGTCCTCGCGACCCTCACGCCGCGCGAAGAGAAGGTCCTTCGCATGCGCTTCGGGATTGGCGAGAAGTCCGACCACACTCTCGAGGAAGTCGGCCAAGACTTCTTCGTTACGCGGGAACGGATTCGTCAGATCGAAGCCAAGGCGCTGCGCAAGCTTCGCCACCCTTCGCGCGCGAAGCTCCTGAAGGCGTTCATCGACTGATTTGGGTTTATCCAGTTCAAAATCAAGAAGCCCCCGAGATCGCTCTCGGGGGCTTCTTCTTTTCTTGGAACGAGATTCAACGGGGCGCTTAGCGCGAATAGTCCGGGGCAGTGAGTTGTGCCGTTTCAATCGCGAGGACTTCGATGATCTCTTTCAGCTCGTGTGCGGCCAGGAACGCGTAATCCTGCTTAGGCGCGATCTTGCGTGGGTTCCAGCAGCCTTCTGCGGCGAGGACATCGCGCATCATGGACGTGGAGCGACCCAAGATGTCGGTCATTGAGACCCGCAGCTCAGAGTAGGTGTGGGGGGGCATCATCATGCAAACCAC
>JBEIOW010000084.1:0-7389 GCA_040377385.1 Bacteriovoracaceae bacterium
GCGGATCCGCGCGTGCCTCTCGCGCTTCGGTGGGGGTTCGCGCCGACGGTTTCTGTGGGCATGGATGTCTTGGCGGAGCTCAACGTCTTGCGGGGTGCGCTCAATAATACGGCGTTTATTACCGGTGCTCAACGTAGCTGCGTGGAGGGGGAACGTGCGTATTGTTATCCCGAGCCCACGCTCAAGTATTATCGCGATCAGTATTTGACCGATCGAAAAGCGGTAGCGCGGGCGTTCTCGATGGCCAGTGGAGCGGCGGTCTGGGAGCAAAGACTCGCGCCTTCGTGCGCGCCCTGGTTTCACGCGGTTCGCAAGGCTCCGGTTGAGGTCCACATCACTGGGTACGGCCCAGAGATTGGGCCCTATTTCGTGGGCGGTTGTCTGCTTCGTGCAGACGGAAATTGTCTGATCGAGGACTTCCTAGAACCCAAGCGCTGGAACCGCATGAGCCCGACGCTCGTGGGTGATTGGTCTAAAGTCTGGGGCGAGTGATCACGCTTTAGGATGACGGTGTTTTGCCGTGATGATTGTCTTGATGTTTCCGCGCACGGCAAAATCTCCGGTCACGTCCATCTCCCATGGATCCAGAAGTTTCACGAGATCATCGAGGATTCGGTTCGAGACATCCTCGTGGAAGATGCCCTGGTCGCGGAACTGATTGAAGTAGAGCTTCAGGCTCTTCAGTTCCACGCACCACTCCTTGGGCACGTAGCGAATCGTGATGGTCGCGAAATCCGGAAAGCCCGAGGCCGGGCAAATGCAGGTGAATTCCGGGCAGATAAAATCGATCGTGTAGCGCCGATGTTTGGTGCGGTTGGGAAAGCGCAGGAGCTTCGCTTCGCGGATCATGCGCGCGCCGTCGGGGCGCAGATTGGACATCGTGATCGTCTGGCCGGTCTCGGCCTCGTTGCCCGGGGTGGGTGAGCGGAGGTCGGCGCGAGCAGTCTTCTTTGCAGGTTTCTTGCGGGAATTCATGGCCGCTTCATAGCATGGGACTGAGCGGGCATCCACCTTCGGCGCCGAAGGCGGTGAATCAGCGAGGAGCCGAAAGCGTGGGAACCCCGAGTTCCTGCACGGTGGGTTCCGCCGACTGCGTATCGGGAGAGCCAGGGAGAGGGGCCTTGGCCTGAAGTTTCTCCTCGGCTGCGTCCTCATCCTCGACATCATCTTCGTCGTTGGAGGGGCGGAGGTTCATCATTTTGGCCGTGATCCGGCGGTCCTTGCCCGGGATCTCAAAGCAGCGTTTTTGCTTCACGGCGACCAGGGTCTGGCGCTCTTTGGCGGCGAGCTGGCCTAGGGAGCGGAGTTCATTCAGCTTCTCGCGGATGGTCCCGTCCGCTTGCGGTTCGACGACGAGGTAAGAGGGTTCCGTGGAACGGTAGCGCCGCTTGTACCGGCGCTTGTCGACGATGTCCTTCTGGTAGGAGACCACGATGTCCTTCATCCCGGGGAGGCACTCCCCGTAGAATGAGCGCGACTCCACGATCACCGAACCGGTCTTGGGTTCGCGGACCTTTCCGGGCAGCATAAAACGGAGCCGCTTGTCGCCATCGAGGCGGAGCATCTGGACGGAGCGTTCTTCGATGCAATTCTGGCAGGGTTTGGCGAGCACCATCGCGTAAGGCGTATGCCCTGCCGGCGAGAGCTGACCAATATACTCGATCTCCGCCCAGGAGGTCTGGATGGGCTCATAGCCTTGGAAATGGAGCGTACCCTTGTCGATCTTTACGAGGGAGCCTTTGCCCAGCTGGGGTGCACTGGAGGGGGTCGGCTCCGCGCTCGCGGACGAGGCAAGAAGGGACGACGTAAGGCCAAGTAAACAGAGGAGAACCGGCGATTTTGAACGCATAACTGCAAGTGTACGGAGTTCCGCATCCTGTGTTAAGAGGAAAGCATCATGAGCACGAATGAAGTCTATGTCTCTTTGGAATTTACGCCCAATCCCAACACCTTGAAGTACTCGGTGAATCGCACCCTTCTGTCGCAGGGCGGTGCGGTGAACTTCGTCAAGAAGGACGACGCGGAAAAACGGT
Organism: Bacteriovoracaceae bacterium; assembly: GCA_040377385.1. Taxonomy (GTDB): domain Bacteria; phylum Bdellovibrionota; class UBA1018; order UBA1018; family UBA1018; genus JBEIOW01. The sequence goes on from JBEIOW010000084.1 coordinate 2,034, forward strand.
CTCCGCTAGCGGCACGCTTGTTCGCCATTCCGGGGATCAGCGGCGTCATGATCGGCAAGGATTTCGTCACCGTCACGAAGACCGAAGACGGCGACTGGGATCTGGTTCACAAGAGCTGCTCGGAGTCGATCGAGCAGCACCTTGTGCAGGGGCTGTCGATCGTCGATGAGTCGACGCTCGGTGAGGCGCATGGCGCCGGTAGCACGGAAGTCGAAAAGAAAATCAAATCGATCCTCGACGCAGAAATCCGTCCTGCCGTCGCGATGGATGGCGGTGACATCACGTTTGACCGTTTCGAAGCGGGAATCGTTTATCTCTACATGCAGGGCTCTTGCGCCGGTTGCCCAAGCTCGACCGCGACGCTGAAGCACGGGATCGAAGCGCGTCTGAAGGAAGCCATCCCGGAAGTGATTGAAGTCGTCGCCGTCTGAGAATTCGGTCTGAAAATTCTGAGGATGCCCATGAAACTCAAGCTGCTACTTGCTGAATTGCGTTCGCCCTTGGCGCTGACGGTATTGGGTTCAGTGGTTGCGCTCGCGTGCGCGACCTCGCCGACGGGACGCCGGCAGCTGACGCTGATGCCGGATTCGCAGATGGACTCCATGGGTGTCCAGGCGTTCCAGCAGATGAAAACGCAGCAGCCCAGCGAGACCAGCTCGACGATGCAGGCCTACATTCGTTGCGTGACGGATCCGTTGCTTGCGCAGGCCGAAGGTCCGGGTCGCGAGAAGACTTGGGAGATCGTGGTTTTCAAGGACGACAGCGCCAATGCATTTGCACTTCCCGGCAAGAAGATCGGTGTGCACACCGGATTGCTGAAGGTCGCGAAGAACGATAGCCAGCTGGCGGCCGTCATCGGTCACGAGATTGGCCACGTGCTCGCGCGCCACGGTAACGAGCGAGTGTCGCAACAGGTTGCATTGCAGGCCGGTCTGGTTACCGCGGGAGCTCTTACGGACGAAAAGAAGCGTCCGATGTTGCTCGGGCTGATGGGGCTTGGCGCTCAAGTCGGAGTGCTCTTGCCGTTCTCGCGCGCTCACGAAACGGAAGCAGATCTGATGGGCTTGGACCTGATGGCGAAAGCCGGATTCGACCCGCGCGAGTCTCAACAGCTTTGGCGCAATATGATGGCGGCCGGCGGCGGCGGTGGTCCAGAATTCTTGTCGACGCACCCTTCGGGAAATTCTCGGATCGAGGATCTCGGCGCGAAGATGCCGCAAGCGCTTAAGTACTACGAGGCCGCCCGCGCACAAGGGCGAGTTCCTCAATGCAAACGCCCAGGCTAAGGCCCGGGCGTCGCGCGTTCTTCATTTTCTCTTAAGGAACTTACTTCACGACGGCGAGCGGGTGCAGTTCGAGCATCTCTTTGTTGACCAGGCGATAGTCCGTCGGGAACACGGGCTTGGAGCCGTTCGCCGCTACGGGACCGTTACTGATCCAAACCTGGAGCGCTGTCTGGTTTCTTGGGCCTTGGAAATATTCCACGCTGATCTTGGGTGACTGGCCTTTCTTGAGCGTCGCGACACCGAAGCCCGTCGTTGGCGACTGGAGTTTGTTCATTTGGATCACTTTGCGTCCGTTGACGAAGAGGCGGCTGCCGTCATCGCTCGTGACTGCGAAGAAGTAGGTGCCCGATTCCTTAGGCTGCATCGTGCCGCCGCACCGCACGCCGTACCACTCGCGTTGAGGAAAGGTTTTGCCGTCGACGCCTGGGAAAGTCCGATCATAGTCGCCGGCTTCCCAGTTCACTTCATTGAGACCGAAGTATTGGGAGTGAGCGAGCGTATCGAAGTTGTCGGGGAGCACCATTCCGCAGGAGGCGAGGTGCTCGGCGAACTTTTCCGGCAGTGCGGAAGTGAGGGGGAGGTCTTCCGACACGGCGACTTTGCAGCCCTGGTCGGCGTAATATTCGCGGAGATCATAGATGCCGCAGTGGAAACCGAAGAGAGGAGACTTCTCCGTCTCACCCTCGTCAGTGGCGGGAACCGTCGGCGCGGTGACCAGGGATTGCTCGGCGAACTGCGAGTAGCTCACCTCTTTGGCGCACGCGCTGAGAGCCAAGGCGGCGACCAAAAGACTGAGGGAGCGAGCGGTGTGAGCAGAGAGTGAAGTACGCATACCAGGGTAACTTCAACATCGATGCCACGGGCTTGGCCGCGTGAGTGCCTATGATTGCGGGCACTTCGGATCCACCGACTGACCAATCATTAGAGGGGTGTTGATGGTCTGTGGAAGTGTCCGAAATGACACAGGTTATTCCGCAGGCCGCGCCTCGAGGTCTTCCGGTGAGACCGACGTCGCGCCGGTCATGCGACTGAGCTTGGTCTTAGACCAGACCCGGAAGCGGTCGACGAACGAGTAGGCCGCCGGAACCACTAGAAGCGTGAGCAGCGTCGAGCTGATCAAGCCCCCGATAATGGCCACACCCATGGAGGTCCGTTGCTTGGAGGCTTCGTTCAAGCCGAGCGCGATCGGCACCGCGCCTGCGATGAGCGCCATCGTGGTCATGAGGATCGGGCGAAGACGCGTCTTGCCGGCTTCGATCATGGCGCTTGCGCGATCCACACCCTCGAGGACCCGCGTATTGGCTAAGTCGACGAGGAGGATGGAGTTCTTCGAAGCGACCCCGAGGAGCATAATCACGCCGATGATGGAGAAGAGATTGAGTGACTCGCCGGTGATGGCGAGCGCGACGAAGGCCCCGCAAACGGCGAGCGGAAGCGCGAGCATGATCGTAAACGGCGTGACGAACGACTCATACAAGCTCGCCAGCACGAGGAAGATAAAGAGCACGCCGAGTCCCATGGCGATACTCATGCTCTGGCCGAGTTCCTGGAAGTTTTCCGCCTGGCCGACGAAACTGTAGCTCATGCCGGCGGGGAGCTTGATCTCCTCTTTGAAAAGCTTCTCGACGTCGGCCATCGCGCCGCCCATGCCGGGACCGTTGGCCGCAATGTCCGCGTTGATGTTGATGTAGCGCGCGCGATTCTGACGCGTGATTTTTGCCGGTCCGACGGCTTCGACGGGCTTAGACACGTCGGAGAGACGGATGAGAGTGTTGTTCACATTCGGGACATAGATCTGCGAGAAGCCTTCGCGGAGGTTGCGCTGGCTTTCGGTCATCCGCACGCGGACGTCGTACTCGAGCCCGTTCTCGCGGAATTTTGCCGCCTTCACGCCCTCGACCTGCGCGCGAAGCTCGGATCCAATGGCGACCGTGGAGATCCCGAGCTGCTGCACGCGCTGCTTGTCAGGCACGATCTGAATCTCGGGCTTTCCGGGACGGTAATCCACGTCGACGTCTTTAAGCGCGGGGTGGTTCTTCAGCTTGGCAAACACGGCCTGAGAGATCCGCTGGAGCTCGGCCTGGTCGGTGCCGACGATATTGAGGTTGAATGGACGCTGGCCGCCTCCGACGGCGTCGAAGTCTTTCACACGTGGGTTGGCTTCGGCGAAGGGGAGGAGTTGTTCGCGGATGCGATCTTTCATCTGAGTCGTATTCAGACCCGGACGTTGCTTGTAGGGAATGAGCTTGACGTAAAAGTCCGCCACGTTGGCTTCGCCATCGCGATTGCCGACCGTGAGGGCAGAGACTTGGACTTCCGGGTTCTTACGAATGACTTCATCAATTTTCGCCGAAACCTCGCTCATTCGCGCGAGGCTTGTGCCGGGAGGAAGATCGAGTCCGATCGCGAACTCACCGGAGTCTTGCGGAGGGAGAAACGTCTTCGGAACGAAGGCGATCGATCCGCAGCTCGCGACGAAGATGACGAAACTCCCGGTCAAAACCTTGATGGGGTTCTTGATCGTGAAGCGGAGGAATCGGACATAGATGTCCTCAAGACGATCTTGGAAGCGTCCGAACGCGCGCACCGCGGAGCCCATCGTGCGATCCCAGAGGCTCCCCGTTTTTTCGCCATGTTTAGTCGAGCCGGCGAAATAGGCCGAAAGCATCGGCGCAATGGTGAGTGCATCAAACAGGGAAATGATCATCGCAAAGCAAACGGTCAGGCCGAATTCGCGGAAGAACTGCCCGACGACGCCGGAGAGAAACCCTACGGGGGCGAAGACGGCAATGACCGCAAGCGTGGTCGCGATGACGGCCAGCGTGACTTCAAGGGTCCCCTTGCGAGCGGCGACGGCCGGTTTCTCTCCCATTTCGATGTGTCGAAAAATATTTTCTCGCACGACGATAGCGTCGTCGATCAGAAGACCGACGGCGAGCGAGAGCGCCAAAAGGGTCATGATGTTGATCGTGAACCCGGCGCAGGCCATGAGAATGAAAGCGCCGATCAAGGAGTTTGGCAGGGCAAGCGCCGTGATGAACGTCGATCGTCCGCTGCCAAGAAAGAAGTAAACGACGATAATCGCTAGGGTGACGCCGATCAGAATGGATTCCTTCAGGTCAGCCACGTTGGCTCGAATCCACTGAGACCCATCGCGAACGGGAATGAGCTTGGCCGTGACCTTCTGGGTCGCGAGGTCGGCGTTGATTCGCTCAACTCGTTTGCGAAGGTTGTCGACGACGGAGATCGTATTGGCGCCGGATTGCTTGAAGGCGTAGATGAAGAGCGATTTCTCGCCGTTCACGAAGACTCGTGACGCCTCATCAACGAGGGTGTCCTGCACGGTGCCGATGTCCTTGATCGTGACCGGCACGTCGTTACCGAAGAAGTTCACGACGGACTTTTCAATGTCGCCGAGCGATTTGAATTCACCCAGTGTCCGGAACACGGTTTCTTTTGCGCCTTGGTTGACCTTGCCGGCGGGAATGTTCTCTCCGGAGGAGGCGAGGCGGGCGACGACTTGGCCGGCCGAGATCTCGCGGGCGTTGAGCTTCGTGCGGTCCAGCGTGACTTGAATCTCGCGCTTGCGGCCGCCGAGGATCTCCACAAGCCCGACCTGGCTGACCTGCTCGAGCTGCGGTTTGATCGTTTGTTCGGCGAGGTCAAAGAGCTTAGCGGGCTCGAGGTCGCCGCTGAGCGAGACGACGAGAATCGGTTGGTCAGCGGGATCGATGCGGCGGATGATGGGCTCTTCGATGGAGTCGGGAAGTTTGCGTTTGGCTGAGCCGACGCGGTCACGGATCTGTTGCTCGGCGTATTTGATGTCGGTCTCGAGCGTGAACTCCGCAATGACGACGCTCACGCCTTCGCGGTTGATCGAGCTCAGTCGCTTGATGCCCGAGAGCGTCCCGATTTCTTCTTCGAGCGGACGCGACACCAGGGTCTCGATCTCCGCCGGACCAGCGCCGGGGTAGGGAGTCGAGATGGTGACCACCGGGAAGGTGACGTTCGGGAAGAGGTCGACCCCCAGCTTGCTCATGGAGAGATAACCCACCACGAGGATGAGCAGC
>JBEIOW010000346.1:0-3260 GCA_040377385.1 Bacteriovoracaceae bacterium
AAAACTTTCGAGATGAATGGAGAGCGCAACTTGCGCGAGGGTTTTCTCGTTAACGACGGCGGCGCGCATTTTTGAAAGCTGACCTTCTTGCGCGGTGGGAAACGTTTCCAGCAGTAAGTCCGACACCACGACGTCGAGAACCGCATCCCCGAGAAACTCGAGTCGCTCGTTGTCGCGCAGTCCCACGGGTTTGTCGTGCAGAAACTCATGACCGAAGGACGTATGCGTCAACGACTGCAAGAGGATCGCACGATCCCCGAAGCGGTAGCCCAGCCGGTCTTGTAAGAGTTCTAAGTTCATTGGTAACCTATTGAAACTGTAAGGGTATACGCGAAATCCTTAAACCTGTCAAGTTTAGTCGGAAATAAACTCTCGCCCGTCTCCTCACCTTTTCCTGACTCAATTCTCGCCCGAATCGCTTGCCGGTTTGTTTCGAGCTGTTAAGCTTTTGAAATTACAGGGGGACATCGCATGATGCGATCGCTGAGCAGTCACGCAGTAAGCTGGGGATGGTATGGATTCGCCCTAGGGCTGGTCGCTCTTGGAGCGCCCCTCGCCCTGGCCGAACCCGCTCCAGAGTCCACCATTAAGGTCCTCACGTTTAATGTCGGCACCGCTCACGTCTCTGGATTCAAGCCCGACTGCCCCAATTTCAAGCTCTGCCACAAAGATGCGATTCAACGGATTAGCGAGCTTGTCGAGCAAACCGAGCCCGACATTCTTTTGCTGAACGAAACCCAAGGAGAGACGCAGCTCTTCGGCACGCACGGCAATGGCCCCGTTCTTCCGTCGCGAAAATACGACGCCCGCTGCACGGCTGGTCATTCGAAGATCGTCGAAGTCTGCGTCGCCTGGCGCACCGATCGTTTTCAGCTCGTGGGCCAACCTGAGATCGCTTGCCGCACGCTCGCCCACCTCACCACTCAAGGGGGTGGGGCGATCCTCTGCTCCCTGCAGTCGCTCGACGGAAAGATTCCACGACTCGACTTAGTTTCCGTTCACGGCAGCGCCGCCGAAGACCCAAGCCGACAGGAGCTTTACCGCGAGATCTGGAATTCACTCACCCAACCGGGCGTGCCGACGATCGTGGGCGGAGACTTCAATACGGAGAAGTGCACCTCCGGCGAGGCCGACTGCCGCTTCCCCGCGCCGCTTGAATACGGAACGCTCTACGGCGGCCACGTCGAGAATTTCGGACGCTGGGTTCCGGATGACTCTTTCTTCGGTACGTACGTTTGGAACATCAAACGGGGACGCGCTCAATCCGAAGGATCCAAAAGCACCCACTATCGGAAAAAGCTCGACCATGTTTTCGCGAACTTCGGCGAGGCTCCCGTGGCTCAATTCACAGAAGCCGAGGCACGCAAGCAACCCTGCACCCTAGAGACTCCCTCATGGGCGACGCGAGTTCCGTTCGATGGTGGATTTACTTGGTTCTTCGGGGGCATCGGCTGGAAGACGGACCACTACCCCATTCTTTCCTGCCACCGACTCTAACCGGGACGAAGCCTAGCTCAGGCTCCCCAGAAAACACGCCTCACCGGCAACCCGATCCAAGATCGTGTCTTGGATCCGAACGCGCTTGAGCTGATTGCGCAGGTCTTCCGACGAACGCACCAGAACTCGCTGGTAATTGGGGGTGTATCCCGCCCACCATCCTTCGCTTCCATCAGGGCCCTTCACCGGGGACTCAAAGAGAACTCCGTCCGCCCAGCCATCACGTTCGCGAGAATAGTCACTCTGCGCTTCTCGAAAAACCTGCGCCATCCGCTCGAGGCTCAGCGCGCGCAAGACCTTCGCTCGGCGAGCGCGCTCTTGGGGTGGCACTGAGCCCGGAAGTCGCGTGGCCGGTGTGCCGCTGCGTTCGCTGTACGGAAAAACATGCAGGCGCGTCCACGGGAGCGCGCGGAGACGCTCCAAGGTCCACGCGAATTCGTCGTCGGTCTCTCCCGGAAAACCGGTGATCAGATCCATTCCGACAAAAACCCCGCCGGGAATCCGCGCCACGCCGGCCACGCGCTCCAGGCACTCGACCACGTCTTCGTCACGGTACTTCCGCTTCATGGCACGCAGAACCCGACCATGCGGGGATTGCAGCGAGACATGGAAGTGAGGACAAAATCTCGAATCGGTCTCCATCAGCTTTGTCAAAGGCCCGTCAATCTCAGAAGGGTCCAACGAACTGACCCGGAGACGCTCGAGCGAAGTACCCGAAAGGATCGCACGCACGAGATCCGAAACCTTCCGCTCCCCCGCCCAATCCACCCCAAACTCGCCGATGTTGATTCCGGTCAAAACCACTTCTCGGTAGCCTTGACCGACGAGCGCATTCACCTGATCCACGACGGCTTCGATCGAGAGACTGCGCGCTGGGCCGCGGCCGTACGGGATAATGCAGTAAGTGCAGAAAGAATTGCAGCCGTCCTGAATCTTGAGAAACGCTCGAGTGCGATGGGTAGCCCCTTCATTCGCCTCGGCGAGGAACCCCTGCTCCACGACTGGCCATTCCCGATCCATCGGATGACGAGAGACCAGCTCACCGTACGAGGTTGCGCGCCCCAGTAAGTTCGACGGAGCCGCACCCACTTCAGAGGTGGCATTCTCCAGTAACGTCGCTAGCCGCTCCTTGTCCTGGTTGCCGACCACCCAGTCGATGCCCTTCTCACGGGCAAACCGCTCTGGATCCACTTCGGCCGCGCAACCCGTGAACAGGACCTTTGCGCCCAAGAAGCGCGCACCCAGCTTCCGCGCTGCTTTCAACGATTGGCGGTCCGCCTCGTCAGTCACGGTGCAGCTATTTACGATGCAAAGATCGACATTGGCTCCGGTCGCCAACGCCTCCTCCTCCGTCAATGCGGACCAGCCCTCCGCGCGCAATCGCGCTTCGACGCCCTGGCCGTCTACCCAGTTCGCCTTGCAGCCCAAAGTCTTGACGATGAAATTACGGGCTTTGAGTTGCGACGGCACGTGCGGCTCGCCCCCTCTCGGCGGTGGACTCCCAGCCCACCGGTGGCTTCACGGGCGCCTCATCCATGATCGCGCCTCCGAGCAGATCGCCTTGTTCGTAGAACGCAACAAAGGTACCGGGCCGAGCCAGATCCGTAGGCTCATCCAGTTCAACGATGGCCGTGTCATCCTCGAACGGAAACACTAAACCCGTCGAAAATTTTTCGACCTCAAGTGCGACTTGGATTTGGCAGCGAACGCCTTCAATCCCGCTGATCGGGGAGATCCAATTGACCTTCGTCAATCGCAGGTAC
>JBEIOW010000209.1:0-4807 GCA_040377385.1 Bacteriovoracaceae bacterium
CACCACATCACCGCGCCTCAACGTGACCCCGGTGACTTTACCGTCCACCGTGTTGATGCGGTCGACTTCCGCGTTGCACTCGAGCTTGCCGCCGAGGCGTTCGAACAGTTTCACCATCGCCTGAACAAGGGCTCCGGTACCCCCTTTAGGGAACCAAACCCCTCCCTGGCGCTCAAGGTAGTGGATCAGCGTATAGATGGAGGAGGTCTCGAACGGATTCCCGCCCACCAACAGCGAATGGAAGCTGAACGCTTCACGCAGATGCTCATCCTTCACGTAACGGGAAACAGTCTTGTAGACCGATCGGTCCGCGCGAAGCCGAATGAGTTCCGGCGAGACCTTCACCATGCTCCACCAGTTCAGAAACGGCACGTGCGCGAGTTTGGTGTAACCCTCGGCGTAGACTTCCTTCGAGTACTTGAGAAAACGCAGATAGCCAGCAAGGTCGCCAGGAGAGCGCGCCTCGATTTGGCGTTCGATCTCGCCCGGTGCATTGGAGTAGTCGAAGCGATAACCATCTTCCCAAAACAGGCGGTAGAACGGCGAGACGGGCAGCATTTCGATATCATCGGACATCTTCCGCCCCGCTGCCGACCAGAGCTCCTCCAGAAGTTCCGGAGCCGTGATCACCGTCGGTCCGCCGTCAAACTTGAAACCTTGATCGTGATAAACGTAGGCTCGGCCACCGGGCAAATCGCGCTTTTCGAGAACCGTCGTCTGCACACCCGCCGCTTGGAGCCGAATGGCCGACGCGAGTCCACCAAAACCGCTTCCGATCACGAGCGCGCGGCGAGCGGCTCCCGTGGCTGACTGATTTGTGTAAGCGCTCATGATGTTCTCTCCTTGGACGGGTTAGGGAAAAGGCAACGAAGACCACGCATCACCGGCACCGGCGGCTTGCCTCCGAGGAACACGCGGGCGCGGTCCCAGGAGCCGAGTCTTCCTGAATAGAAACGAAAAACCAGCGAGTCCGGATTTTCGTAAAACCGACGAAACACGCGGTAGCGCAGCTCGGGCGGGCTGGCCCGGAAAAGCATCCGGTTGAGAAAAAGAAAGAATCCGCGCTGCGATCGGATCTCGCCGGTTCCTTGCGCGAGGATCTCACGCACCGATGCCGTATCGATCCGCGGCAATGCCACAATGCTCTCGATCAGTGGAAGCGCGTAACAGACCGAGTAGCCGGTCGTCGGATGAAAATGACCCGCGCGCATGCCGATCGCCGGCACGAGGGAGTTCGCCTGGCGATGATCGCTGTCCGCACAAAAACGGGGATCCCGCGGAATCGGGAGCGCCGCGGCCTCGCGGCGCTTCACCGTACGAATTTTCCAACCTTGGTTTTCCGCATACTGGCGAATCGCCACTTCAAATGCGGGTTGATCGATCTCTGGGCCGTCGGAGTAACGAGTGTCCTCAATCAAGAGTTCACGCTCCGACCATGGCAAGAGATAGATGAAACGATACCCGTCGATCTGATCGACTTCGGCATCCATGATCACCGGACCCTCAAGTCCATGTGGAGACTCGAGCTCGACATCGAGCCCCACGAACTTTTGATACCCCGTCGACGCGCGCGCTCCGGCTCCTAGCTTGCCTGCCCCGCGAGCATCGATCACACAACGTGCGGAGATCATCTCTCCGCTTTCCAAGGCCACCTGATCGGGGGTCAAACCCGCGACTCCGACCCCGAGCCAGAGTCGGTCCTGCCCCAGTCGCTTCGAGACGCGTTCGTGGAAATCTTGGGAACGAATCGAGTGGTAGCGTGTCTGGAACGCCTTGCGCAGCCCGGGAAAGCGAACTTCCTGAGTCTCCCAGCTACGGCTGATCAGTTCTCGCGTAGAATCCGGGATGCCCGCCGCGCCAAAATCGGATTCATGGAACGACCAGGTCGGCAGACCGCCGAGGTGCGCACCTTTTTCGATCAGTAGCGTCCGAAGTTCAGGACGAGCAGCGGCGAGACGGTCGGCCAAAAGGCCGCCCCACAATCCCCCACCGACGATGACGACATCCCAATCCATCACGTTGAACCAGACGACCTCTTTCCGAAGCGTTCGGCGATGATTTTCTTCCGATACCGGAAGATGCCTTCGACGTCCCTGCGGACCACCCACCCTGCCACAGCCTTACCCAGAAGTCCCATGGGGATGCGATACAGAACGCGGTCTTGGAGCAGGGTTCCCCCACGCATCGGTAAGAACCGATGGCGATGCCTCCACTTGGCGTAGGGCCCTTTTAGCTGATTGTCCACGAACTCATTTGGCGGATCGTAAGTGTCGATCTCAGTACGCCACGACAATGGAATCGCGCCGTGCAATCGGAGCCGGTAATCGATCAAGGTCCCACGCTGGACGCGCTTTGTCGAAGAATAGAGAACCTTGAAACTCAAGTAGTCCGGAGTGATCTGCTCGAGATTTTCGGGATCCTCAAAGAAGGTCCAAACTTCTTCGGGAGCGAGCGGCACCCACTGCTCCTCAAAGAGTTCATCATCGGTGAGATCAAAGGCCGACAACGCCGCCGACAGCCCAGCGTACTTCCAGCGAAACCCTCTCTCCTGCAATCGGAGAGGAATAACTCGCTGGCTGGACAAAACTAACTCAGACATTTCACCAAGAACTGTTCTCAGCGCAAAGCCGGGAGCCGCCAGGATGGCCGGCTTGCCAGCCGCCTTGCCTAGTGCGCGCGTGAAAGCCGCGTTCGTCACCGCCTCGGGCGCGACGGCGTTGAACGGGCCGCTAAACTCCTTGTTGCGTAAGGCCTCGAGGAAGATCCGTACCACGTCCTCGATATGGATCCAGCTCATCCAGGGCTTTCCACCCGCGAGCGGACCACCCAGTCCTTTGCGGAAAAGCGGAAGCAATCGCGCGAGAACTCCGCCTTCGCGAGAAAGCACGATTCCGAGACGAAGGGCGGACCGGCGCACTCCCGACCAGCCGTGATCCTTGAAAAATGCCGTCTCCCAGGCCGAAGTGACTTCGGCGAGAAACCCGCGTCCGCACGAAGAGGATTCATCGAGGAGCTCCTCACCGCGATCACCGTAAAATCCAATGGCCGATGCACTCACCCAGACTCCGGGAAGTGGCTCTCCACGCGAAGCCCGCTCCGTGAAGGCTGCCGCCAGATTTTCCGTCCCTCGCGTCCGCGACTCGAGAATCTGCTTTTTCCTCGACTCCGACCAACGGCCCGACGCGATCGATTCACCCGCGAGATGAATCACCCCATCGACGCCGTCCAAAGCGCTCGAAGGCAACTTGCTCGCGCCCAGATCATGCTCAAAAAACTGCACCGGATAAGGGAGTCGCTCACCCGCGGAATCCTTGGAGCGCGAGACCGCGATGACCTCCGCCCCCTGCAGGAGCAGTTCCCGAACGAGCTCACGACCGATCATTCCCGTTGCGCCAGTGATGAGAAATTTTTTGCCCGAAAAACTCATAGTGCGCTCCAAATCCGCGTCTGCTCGATTTCCGTCAGACTCTTCATCCCGCGCGCGGTTTCCGTTCTCGTGTCGGATTGCTGCTTCTCCACCCCTCGCATCATCATGCAAAGATGCGAAGCCTCGATCCGAACGACCACCGCCCGTGGAGAGACCAGCTCCTGAATCGCATCGGCGAGCTGCTCCGTGATGCGCTCTTGGACCTGGAATCGACGCGCGTAAAGATCGAGCAGCCGAGGAATCTTTGAGAGTCCGAGGATCTTCTGATCAGGGTAGTAGGCGACACTCGCCTTTCCCCAGAATGGGAGAAGATGATGCTCGCACAGGCTGTAGAACTCGACGGACCTCACCGCGACCAGCCCTCTCCCTTCGGCAGGAAAAATCCCTTCACCCACAACCTCGGTGGGACTCAAGGCATAACCCGCGGTCAGCTGCGAGAGCGCTTTCGCGAAACGTTCAGGGGTGCGTGCGAGCCCCTCTCGGCTCAGATCTTCTCCGGCCGCCTGCAAAATGAGCCGTCCGGCCTCCGCGCCAAATCGTTTGGGCTCGATTGCCGAATTTCCCATCGGAAAAAACACAGGATGAGGGTGAGACGAAGCATCACCGAACGATGAAGCTGAGCAAGAGGATATGGACATAGGAGAACCTCCACACTCGGTGTAGCTCATTTGTCTAAATTTATGTAGCAAAACCGACCCCAAATCGTGGATTTAACTTAGACAAAAGAAGGACGAAGTGCTATTCAGAATGAGAAATGGCCCGCAGTGAATTCCTGAAAGTCAAAGCCGTCGCGCACCTCTCCGGCGTGAGCTCCCATACGCTCCGCGCTTGGGAGCGTCGCTATCAGGCCGTTGAACCTCGGCGGACGGAGACGGGGCGCAGGGTCTACACCCAAGAGGACGTGGAGCGCCTGAAACTGCTCCGCGCGCTCGTGCAAACTGCGGGATTTTCAATCGGCGGCATCGCCCGCCTTCCCATCGATGACTTGCGGCGACTGATCGAGGACTCCAAAAACGGCAAGGCCGCGGAGATCGAGCCTCCCGCAACACCCGGCCGTCCATTGCGGCGGTCGATCCTCAATGAACTCCTCTCGGCTCTGCAGGAATTTGATCTGGTGCGCCTAGCCCAGACCTTGGACCAAGCGCTCCTCAAGGTGAGCCCTCGGGAGTTCTCCGTAGGCATCGTGCTTCCGATCCTGGGAGAAGTGGGAATGCAGGTGGAAAGAGGATTGCTCTCCATTGCGCAAGAACACGCTCTCTCCGTCACGGTACGCAGCAAACTCCTGCAACTCTTGGAAACGATTCAGCAGCGCATTCCGCGAACAGAAAACTATCCCCGCGCGGTCATCGGAACGGCGGAGGGCGACCTTCATGAGTTCGG
>JBEIOW010000464.1:0-2447 GCA_040377385.1 Bacteriovoracaceae bacterium
ATAACTTCTCAGAGGAGTGCATACGCGCACCCCTCTGAGAGACTCTTTAATGAGCAGCGGGGCTGAGATGCCCCATCCGACCGGCTTGGTAGTCCAGAAACGCCTGACGGATCTCTTCCGGCGTGTTCATGACGAATGGACCGTAACCAACGATCGGCTCGTTGATGGGCTCACCCGAAAGGAAAAGGAGCCGTGTCTCTTCCTCGGCTTCGATGATCACGATGTCGCCTTGGCGATCAAAGACAGCAAGCTCGGCCGCGCCTACAGTTTCTCCATCTTCGATGCGGACTGATCCGCGCTGCACGAAAACGGAGGCCGTGTAGCCCTCGGTCGTCGGAAGCTCGAGTCGTTGTCCGCGCGCTAGCTGGACGTCCCAGACGTGCATCGGCGTGAAGGTCTGCGCTGGACCTCTCCGTCCTGCGTACTCGCCGGCAATTACCCGCACGGATCCACCAGGGCCCGAGAGTGCGATTTGCGGGATCTCGGCACTGAGTAAGCCTTGGTAGCGAGGTGCGTGCTTCTTGTCTTTGGCCGGCAAGTTGACCCAGAGCTGGATCATCTCGAAGGCGCCGCCTTTCTCCGCGAAGGCGCGACCGTGCTTCTCTTCGTGCACGAGGCCCGAAGCTGCTGTCATCCACTGGACGTCGCCCGGACCGATAAGCCCGCCGCCGCCGGCGGAGTCGCGGTGTTCGACTTCGCCTGAGTAGACGATCGTCACGGTCTCAAAGCCTCGGTGAGGATGCTCACCCACGCCGCGCGTATCGGCGCCGGCGGCTTTAGGTGGAAATTCAGTGGGTCCCGCATAATCCATCATGAGGAAAGGAGAGAGTTCTCGGCCGAGCTCGTTGTAGGAGAACATCGTTCGGACGGGAAAACCGTCTCCGACCCAGTGCTGCTGGCGGGTGCTGCGAATGCTGAGAGTTTTCTTTTTCATTGGGTCTCCTTCTTCTGACGTCAGAGTAGGCTATTTCTGAATGGGTGATTAGATGGAAAAATAGAGATTCATTGTTGCATTGATGAGACAATCTAAATTTCGCCGTAATCAGGCTCAAATACGCCCAATCTGATGCGCTCCGTCTTCGTTCGCCCCATGCTAGGCTCGCGCGATGGGCCCCCAAGTCACCCCACTCTCTCGCCCACTCATTGAATGGACCGAACGCGGTCTTTACTGCTCGCCGGGTGACTTCTACATCGATCCCCACCGGGCCGTAGACACAGCCATTGTCACGCACGCTCACAGTGACCACGCGCGACGCGGAAGCCGTCGCTATATCTGCGCCAACTCGTCGGTCGGTCTGCTCAAAAGTCGGCTGGGAAAGAACATCCTCGTCGAGTCGGTCGAGTTCCGTGAGTCGTTCATCCTGGGCGATACGCGCGTGAGTCTGCATCCCGCAGGGCATATTCTCGGCTCGGCACAGGTCCGAGTCGAGCACCGAGGGGAGGTCTGGGTCGCCTCTGGGGATTACAAACGTGATCCCGATCCGAGCTGTGAACCTTTTGAACCCGTGGCCTGCGATACCTTCATCACCGAGGCGACATTCGGGACGCCTAAGTACGTTTGGAACCGCAGTGCTGAGCACGGGCGCTCCATCCACGAGTGGTGGATGAAGAATGCGGCGGAGGGTTGGAACAGTGTTTTGTTTGGCTACTCTCTAGGCAAGGCCCAGCGGATTCTCGCTGAGCTCCACGGTCGAGCTACCCGACCGATCGTGATTCATCCCACGATCACTGAACTCACGGAGTGCTACCGACGCGAGGGGCGCGCACTCGCCGAGACGGCGGAGTTTGACCCCAAGGCCCAGGAGATCCTCAGCGGAGACTTGATCCTGGCGCCTCCCTCGGTGCTCGAGTCTGCGGATTGGATGCGGAGGCTTGGTCAGCATCGTACTGCTTTTGCCTCGGGGTGGATGCAGGGCGGGTCGAGTTGGGGTCGCTCGCGCGCCTACGATCATGGATTTGTGATGTCGGACCACGCTGACTGGGATGGGCTCAACCAGACCATTCGCGAGAGTGGCGCAAGGCGCGTCTTTGTCCAGCACCGGGCAAGCGGTGCCTTGGTCCGTCACTTGAGAAACCTAGGACTGGAAGCGCATCCGGCCGAGGATCTCGCGCTGGATCGCTACGCAAAGCTGGGCGGAGTGACGCCTTCTCTCTTTTCATGAAGACGATTCGCCTCTCCATCCGGGATTTCGCGCTTCCTGTTCCGCGGATCGGGAGTATCGAGGCCAATTCTGGCTTTGGGCGCCAAGCGTTCGAGGGTCAGGAGATTCATCTCGACGTGCAAGCCCGTCGCGAGAAGATGGATCCCACCTATCGATCTGAGGTTGTGCTCTCCAAGACGTTCGAGCGCGGCGACTACGAATTCATCGTGAGTGGGCGAGCGGATGGGATCTTTGCTTCAGATCCTGACGTGATCGAAGAGATTAAGAGCACCTTCAACGCCAAGG